>JAHKKJ010000503.1 GCA_020027655.1 Deltaproteobacteria bacterium
CGCTTCCCGCAGCGGCTGAGGGCAGCGTTAGCTCTCTTACACTTGACCTGTATGCATAACGAAGACATCCTGATGCATATGAGAACAACGCTTAACATTGATGATTCTCTCTTACGTAATGCTGCCAAGCTAACTGGAGTCAAAGAGAAAACCTCATTGGTACGTCTGGGACTTGAGGCCCTGATTGCTAAAGAGAGCGCCCGCCGCTTGGCAAATCTCGGAGGGACCGAGAAGCAGCTTCGCCGGATTCGGAGACGGCGCCCTCGCAACCTTGCATGATTCTGGTCGACACTTCGGTTTGGATCGATCATCTCCGAGTGGGAAGCGAACGCTTGAAGGCTTTGCTGCTTGACGAGCAAGTCCTTTGCCATCCGTTTGTTGTCGGTGAATTGGCATGCGGAACACTGCAGAAGCGCAGCGAGATTCTAAGTATGTTGAAAGCTTTGCCGGAGGATCAACTGCTCGAGCATGAGGAAGTCCTGAGCTTTCTTGAGGCACGGCGTCTATTTGGGGTGGTATCGGTTGGGTAGATGCTCATCTCCTCGCTTCCACGCTGCTCAAGTGCACCCTTTGGACCTTCGACAAGCCGCTCTGGAGAGCAGCGGCGGCCTTGAACGTCGTGATGTGAAATTTCCTCGGGAGATAACCGATAAGGCTTGGCTCGACGACGCGGGTCAGCCTTTGCGTTAGGCGCCCTGCTCCAAAGGGGCCTTAATCCTTGTGACCTACTTTTTGCTCTTCAGAATCTTTTCCAGCTCCTTGCGCTCTTCTTCGCCGATTCTTTCTTGAGCGGTTTTGTCGGATTGTTTGCTTGGCCTGTCAACTGGCTTCTCCGCTTTTGTGCTCGGCGTCCTATTGTGTCGGCTAAAAAGACCGGTGATGTCGTACCAGTAAAACCAGATCAGAAAGGCGAGAAACCAGACAACAAACGGAGTGAGGATTAAAAAAAGAAGCGTTCCAAGCCAACTTCTTTTTCTTCTTCTTTTCTTAGCCACTTTGATTCGGCGATTCGCGGTGAGCTATTGCCAAGGGTCTTTATTATTTCTCACCCTCACCCTTCCGTCACAGGGAGAGGGTTAGCAGGTAGAGAGCAAAGCGATACTGTCAGGAAAGAATATTCTGGCGCCGGATCAGTAATTGGGTTTGTGTTCGAAGTAGTGGGTGGCGTTAATGATCCGAATGGTGCGGGTGCTCGAGCGCATGACCACCGACTGCGTCGTCGCGCCGCCGGGAAAAAAATGAACGCCTTGCAGGTAGTCACCGTCGGTGACTCCGGTCGCGGCAAACATCACATCGCCCGCCGCCAGCTCTTCGATGGAAAACTTCTTGTTGATATCTTTGATTCCCATCTTCTTGGCCCGCTCGATTTCCCCGTCGTTTCTCGGTTTCAATCGGCCCTGCATGTCTCCGCCGACGCAGCGCAGCGCCGCAGCGGCCAGGACTCCTTCGGGCGCGCCGCCGATGCCCATCAAGAGATCAATACCGGTCTCCGGCTTCGTCGTCGCGATGGCCGCAGACACGTCGCCGTCGCCGATTAGCCGAATACGCGCGCCGGCTTCGCGGACCTCTTTGATAAGCGCTTCGTGGCGCGGGCGATAAAGAATAATGACCGTCAGGTCCTCGACCTTGCACTGCTTCGCTTCGGCGAGCGCGTTGAGATTCTGTGTCGGGGTTTTGTCGAGATCGACGACGCCTTTTCCAGCCGGGCCGACGGCGATTTTGTCCATGTAGGTATCTGGACTATGGAGAAAGTTTCCATGCTCGGCCATGGCGATAACGGCAAGCGCATTGGGGGCGCCGTTGGCGCAGATCGTCGTCCCTTCCAGCGGATCAAGAGCGATATCCACCTGCGGACCTCCGGCGCCGACCTTTTCACCGATGTAAAGCATCGGCGCCTCGTCTCGCTCGCCTTCGCCGATGACGATGGTGCCATCGATGGAGAGGGCATTGAAGGCGCGGCGCATCGCATCCACCGCCGCCTGGTCCGCAGCTTTTTCGTCTCCACGTCCTGCGAGCCGGGCGCAGCTCAATGCCGCCGCCTCAGTAACGCGAATAGCTTCTAAGGCTAAGTTTCGGTCCACGTTGACCTCCCTTCGATCAGTGCTTCCATCAATTTGAAGGCTTGTTTCGCCACGATGCCGGTTTTGGCCGCATCCTTTTCGTTGTAGCCCACCTTGCCGTTGTTGCGCGGCTCCTCCGCGAAATAAAGGACAAAGGGCACCGGATCGGCAACATGGGTTTTTAGCGCAATCGCGGTGGGGTGATCGGGCATCAAAAGAACCCGCCAATCTTTTCTATGGGCCATTCTACTAAGCACGGTGCCGACGACTTTTTCGTCGAAGTCCTCGATGGCCTGAATCTTCTTCTCAACATCGCCCATGTGGCCGGCTTCGTCAATGGCTTCGACATGGATGAAGACAAAATCATTTTTCTCCAGAGAGTTTACGCCGTACTCACCCTTACCTCTATAGTTGGTATCTAAGAAACCGGTGATCCCCGGCACAAAAATGCGTTCGAGGCCGGCGTAAACACCCAGCCCGTGGATGATGTCGACCGCGGAAATAACTCCGCCGCGAATGCCGAACCTCTGGGTCAAAGAAGGGAGCGCCGGCGCCCTCCCCTGCCCCCAAAGCCAGATGGAAGTGGCGGGCCGGTGACCCTCTGCCACCCGTTTCTTGTTGACCGGATGATCGGTAAGGATTGGTTGCGAAGCATCCATCAGCTCGCGCAGCACTTCGGCACCGTCGCCGCTCGGCATGTAGGATGCGATCTTCTGATCCGTGATGTCGTGGGGCGGGGTGGTTGCCATTTTCTCTTTGCCGTCCCGCCATACCATCAGATGGCGATAGCTGACACCGGGAAAGAATTCGATCCCATTCCCACCCAGTTCTCGTGCGATGTCACGGATAATCGCGGCTGCCTCATCGGTAGATATGTGCCCGGAGGTGAAATCCTCCATGAAGGTGTCGCTCCCGCTGCCGCCGAGAGTCACCAAGTTGCAGCGAAAAGCGATGTCCTTGGGTCCCAGGGCGACTCCCATGCTGGCCGCTTCGAGGGGCGAGCGACCGGTATGATAGACCGCGGGATCGTAGCCCATGATGCTCATGTTACCGACATCGCTGCCAGGCGGGAATCCTTTTGGTATCACATGCGCCAGGCCAAATACGCCGCGCGCAGCAAGCCAATCCATGTTGGGCGTCTTGGCGGCCTCCAGTGGGGTTTTCCCGCCTAAAACATCTAACGGATAATCGGCCATGCCGTCGCCTTGAAGGATAATGTACTTCACTGGTGTAAACCCGCCCTAGAAAGTTTTTCTTTTCGCTCTCGGTTCAAGGTTCCAGGTTCGAAGTTCAACGTTGAACCCGGAACTCGGAACTTTGAACTGCGGGAGCGCGTTGCGCCTCACTTCGTTCCCCAGATCGGAAACCAAACGGGATCGACCAGGATATAATCCCGATTGCGAATAGAATCCAGAGCCTCACGTACCTGGCGCAGTGTGGCGCGTTCCAGGGTGATAACAAAGGGTAAAATCTCTTTCGGGTTCTCTTTGAGATTATAGCTCTCCGCCAAAGCTCGCAATTCTTCTTCGCTATGTCGGAGCTGCCAGATCTCGGAAATATTCACCGCTAAACGTCCGAAGGTCTGGCCGATATCGCCGACGATTCCGGCGCGATCTTTCACAATGAAACGCAAATAGAAAGAACCCGTGATTTCTTCCGCCGGTTGAACTTTTAGAACGCCTTCCGGCACTAGACTCGGTAGACCCGCGAGCCGGCCCTCTCCGCGCGCCAGTTCGCAGACGTCTCCGAGCACGGCGACAGCGGTGGGGCCGCCCCCCGCGCCGGGACCGACCAGGACATAGTCGCAATCGCGATCGACGCGCGATCCACCGCTTTTCTTACCCTTGAAGCAAATGGCGTTAGTGGCGCCGTCGATTCCGGCGAGAAAGTTCTCGCGCGCGAGCAGCGCAGGAGAGACGAAGACCTCTACGGCCTGACCGTTTCGTTTGGCCACGGCGAGGTGCTTGATGGTACTCGAACCGGTCCTCGCG
>JAHKKJ010000504.1 GCA_020027655.1 Deltaproteobacteria bacterium
GAGCTTTGCATCGATCCCTGTAGCCAGACCGGGTATCGTCCCGTCGGCAGCACAGTAGGTGAATTGGACCTCGTCGCCAGCCAGAGCTGCCAGGTTTTGCGCGCTGCCGCGGATAAAAATATTCTCGAGTTTCAAGCCATACTTATCGAAAAGACCGTTATCGAGCGCTGTGTAAAGGTGGACAAAGCCTCCCGAAACCGCGCAGGTGGAAACTCTTAAAGATAGGGGCCGGTCGCCGGGTTTGGCGAGATAGGGATTGGCGAAAGAGTTAAGAGGAACCAGCGGCAGAGAGAACAGGAACGCAAGAATTCCTATCTTCATAGTGTGAGGGGGAATCTATGACAATCCTCTGCGGCATGCAAGTTCAATGGGACTGCGGCAAATTTCGGGCGCGGTAATTCGTGCGCCGATGCCAGTTGCTTCCGTCAGGCTCCCGGGTGGAATCACGAGACTCTTGACGGAATTCGACCGTTTGTATGATACAAGAAAGCAAATCAAGACCCGCCAAACGAGATCGTTACGGCACTAGCGGTTTTTAAGAACGGAGATCGAAGCTATGCAGCTGCGGAGTTTTTGCTGAAGCGGTAAATTCAGCCGGATCGAAGGGACGCGGACAGGAGTCACGATCAAAAAAGGAGGCGTTATGTTCGGTTATCGAGCCAGAATAGGTTACATCTCTCCGTCAGTGATTGAGCTGAACGCCTACGATTTTTATCGCATCGTTCCCAAAGGAGTCGGTCTGATCGCTGTCGCCTGTATGGTGGGAGGATGGAAAGAGGACGCGTATAAGCAGGCACTGTCCCAGGTTGAAGTGTGCGCGAAAGAGCTGGGCAGGCGCTCGTGTGATTTCATTATCCACGGTGGGGCACCGCTGGTATTGAGTCAGGGTAAAGGCTTTGAGGCCAACTTGTTGGAGACGCTTCGAAAGATAACCGGGGTACCTTGCACGACGAGCATCGTGGCGGCGATGGATGCCTTCAGAGATCTTTCCGCGTCGCGTTTAGCGGTGGTGGATCCTTACCCTCCCGACCTTAACGATAAGATGGTGAAGTACCTGAGGGATTGGGGCTTTGAGGCTGTCTCGGTTGTGAGCCTCGGCACGACCTTTACTGAATCGAGCATTGCCTCCATTGCAGACATCTACCGGGCGGCCAAGAAGGCGGTGAAAGAAGCGAGCAATGCGACCGCGATCTTTATTCCATGCGCAAATTTTCCTGTCGTCGATGTCATCGAGGATATCGAGACCGATTTAGGATTGCCGGTCATCTCCAATATTACTTCTCAATTGTACGTGGCGTTCAAAGCGATTGGGATGCGGGAAAAAATCAACGGCTATGGAAAGCTGTTGCGCATGTTGTAAGAAATTGTCGGGAAGATAACCCACTAGACGTTAATCCGCACGTAAGAGGTAAGATTCTCGCCTAGCACAAGGGAAGGAATCGCCAGTCGTAGTGGATATTCCGGGGAGGTCAGCGCATGGCAAAAATAAGAGCCGTTGTTGTAGAAGGCGATCGTGAGCATGGGTACAACCGAGTTCAGGTCTTGTTTGGGCCAAACTTTTTTCTCGAGATAGTCGACAACGATGGTCGTGTGAGCTTTCTTCTGGGAACCCATCACGAGGCATTCAAGGCGGATGCTTCCGAAGCAAAGGCAGAGTTGGAAAACTACATTAAGGAAATTATGGAGCGGCACCCGGAAAGTATTTTTGAAGAGGACTGATGCAGCCTGGAGGAGGAAGGATATATCGATCGACTGTACAAATAACCCGAAAGGAGAGTTCAAGCATGGGACGCATTCGCCATTTAGCTATTGTAACGGAGAATCGAGAAAGACTGGTAAAATTTTACACCGAGGTTTTTGGCATGAAAGTGGTGGAAGGTGTGGGTCCGGCGATTTATCTCAGCGATGGTTATATCAACGTCGCGATCATCAAGAAGAGACCTCACTACAAAGAAGGTCTGTATCACTTTGGCATCGAGATCGATGATGTTGAGGCTCTAAAACCTCTCTGCAAAGAGTTGGGAGCAACTTCGGAGATACAAAAGCGACCGCCGAACCGAGAGGCGGAATACCGAGTTGCAGATCCTGATGGCAATCTGATCGATCTCTCGCAGCACGGCTGGCCAACGTAAGTCTATTTTGGCCGGCCGTTGCCCCGCGCGATGCTGTGGTTGACACAACAATCGGCGATCGGTTACTCTCCAAACCAACGCGGGAAATTTACAGGTTGAGGCCCTAGAATTGGGGCCGTAGCGTGGCCGACCAATGTTTATTTTAAACCTCCACCCTACGCGTGCGGCAACTCTGCAACGCAAAATCCGGTCAACGGAAATTTTTGTCAATCATTCCCTTCTACTCAGTTCGATGCTGCAAAAAGGAATTTGTTCTCGACCATGAGCGATATTTTTATTAGTTACGCCAGTGCGGATCGGGAGCGGGCTCGCTTGCTCGCCGATGCCCTTTCCCAAAAAGGATGGTCGGTGTGGTGGGACCGCACGATCCCTCCGGGGAAGGAATTCGACCAGGTCATCGAGGAGGCACTGGACGCCGCCAAATGCGTCGTCGTGCTATGGTCAAAAACGTCTACGGCATCGAGTTGGGTGAAAACCGAAGCCGCTGAAGCGATGCGGCGAAAAATACTAGTGCCCGCTCTGATCGATGAGACTAAGATTCCACTTGAGTTCAGACGCCTCCAGGCTGCGGATCTTTCGCAATGGCAAGGCGAACACTCCCATCCCGAGTTGGAGAAATTCTCCCGGTCCATCGAAGAGAATATCAATAGCACGGTTGAACCTGTTCCCGACGCCAAACCTCCACCCCAGCCACCGCCGATGCGGCCACAACCTGGCGAGCCGCCGCGCCCTTTGTATACCCATCGAGAACAGCCGGCGGCCAAGTCTCATACCAAGTGGGTTGCGCTGGGCGTCGCCGCGCTCGTCGCCGTATTAGCGGGCTTTTTCTTCTACCGAGAGCATGCCAAACGTGTTGAGCTTGAACAGACAATCGCCAGGGAAAAGGCAGAACAGGCGGAGCGGGAGCGGATAGCCAAGGAGGAAGCGGCCCGCGAAGCAGCTTCGCGCAAGGCGGAGGACGACCGTCGCGCCGCCGATCGAACGGCACAAGCAAAGGCCGCACGGGAACAGGCCGAGCGGGCCGCGCAACTGAAGGCTGCACAGGAGCAGGAACGAGCTGCAAAAGCAAAGGCCGCGCAGCAGCAGGCAGAGGCGGACCGCGAGCGCCAGCAGAGACTTGCCTCCGCACCCAAGAGCATGAACCTGGACTGGAATGACAACGCGATACGTTACTCCGGAACACTGAGTTGGACCAGCGCAGATGCTTCGCTGCGCTTTACGGCTTACGATGCGCGCACCGGGTCACGAATAGGAAATTACACCTTGCCGGCGCAAGTTCCCACACAGGGAAGATCAAATTACGTCGTTTCCGGAAGCATCTCGGTATCCAGCGATAGTGTTTCTCCCTATCCCCATGAACACAGCATCAATCTTTATTTCAACACCGGGCAAGGCGACGGCTCGCTGCGCTTCATACAGAACTGTCCAAGGCCGGGAGAATGTTATCCGGGTCGGTGACCCCATCGCCCGAGCTTAAGACCACTTCAGTCTGACCCTCCGTTACGACAAGCGACGGAAGAAAGATATACCCCGGGGACGCAGTGTCTTGAGACACTGCTACTCCGACAGCTTTTTCACCCGTTCAATGACCTCCCGCGGTTGGTTCATCACCTCGCGCATCTCGCTTTCAACTTCCTCGCCTGTGAGGGTCTCGAGATCCATCCGGCTCTTTTTGGCTTCAGCGATGACTTCCGGTTCTTTGAATGCCTTGAGATAGGCCTCGCGGAGAATTTTTACGCGGTCTGCCGGTATACCCGGGGTCGCAATCAACGGTCGTCCCAGAGTTGCAGACACCAGCATCAACTTGGCGACGTTTCGGCTTAGGCTGGGCGTCTTTTTTTTATCCATCAGCTCGTTAAGCGTGGGCGCGTCCGGCAGCCGAGAATCCTTTTTGGCGCCGGTCTGAACGATGTGCCGGT
>JAHKKJ010000084.1 GCA_020027655.1 Deltaproteobacteria bacterium
TTTCGACTTTGAAACCGAAGTGGTCGAGCCCTGCCATGAGCCCGCGGTACTTGACCATGTCCCAGGGACGGAGCGCGATGGTGACTTTGCCGTCGGTGACGTAATAGCTGTTGTCACCCGACATGCCCTCGATCGGCTGGAGCTCGAAAACTCTCTGATAGTACTCAGCGAGGTGCGCCGGACGCGTGCTACGAATAGCGATGTGATTGATATAGCGCGGTTGTTCCCAGCCTTCTTGGAGATAGCCTTCGCGCACGTTGGCCATGCCCTTTTGGGAGAGATCGAACTGGTTGTTATCCGGGTCGTGGGTTCTGAGACCCGCGAAGGGGACGTGACTTTGGCTCTCGATCACAGAAATGTCGGGATAAAACTGCTTTAGCCGGTCCCGGACGGTTTGAACATCTTCGACCTCCAGGCCGAAGTGATCGAGCCCGGCGGGAAAGCCAGGTTGGCGCTGCAGTAGTGCGAGGCCAATCACACCATCGCTCAAATGGCCTCGCTCTTTATCGTAATTGCCATTCTCATCGGTCATTCCAGCGGTAATTTTCTTCATGCCGAAAAGCGTCTTATAGAAGTTGGCCATGCGGAAATGGTTGTCGGTATGAATTGCGACATGTCTGATTTTGGTAAACATAGGTGATTCCTCCTTGGTTGCTGGATTCTTTTCAAAGTTCATGGGTCCTGTCAATAGCGCGCCGTAAACTTGACTTCTGCCCGACAAGAGGATTAGTTGCGGGAAAAGCCATTATGACGATTCGATCTTTCGATCTTTTGCAACCGCGATCGCTTGCTGAAGCAAGCGATCTACTGTTGAAGCACCGCGATGAGGCCCGGCCCATCGCAGGTGGGACCACCTTGGTGATTTTGATGAAGCAGCGGGCGGTGCATTATCCCTACCTCGTAGACCTTCAGTCGATACCCGGACTCAATCGGATCGCGAAGGAAGTGGATGGCATCCGCATCGGTGCGCTGGTCACGCACAGGACCGTCGAACTTTCGCGTCTTGTCAGGAACTCGTTTCCGGTTGTCGCTGAAGCTTTCAGTACGATTGGCAATGTGCGCGTGAGGGAAACCGCGTCTGTCGGCGGCAATCTGGCCCATGCCGATTATCGCCTCGATCCACCACCGGCGCTGCTGCTTCTAAAGAGCGAAGTGACCCTTTTCGGGCCGGGTGGTTCACGCGTGATCCCATTGAAGGATTTTTTCACGGGAATGTATGAGACTGCACTAGAGGCGGGGGAGATTCTTGTGGACGTCAAAATCCCTAATATGCCAACGGGAAGCAAAGCTGTTTACCTGCGTCACAGCGCATTGTCCGCTAATGACTGGCCTTGCCTCGGCGTGGCCGCGCTTGTCTCTAAGGAAAACGGTCGCGTGAGGGAACTTCGACTAGCGCTGAGCGGTTTGGCGGCAACGCCGGTATCCGTTGACGGACTGGAATTCGTTCGAGATTGCTCGTTCGATGATTCGGTACTCGACCGGATATTGGGCATTGTCGATGAGCAGATCGCGCCTTTCTACGATCTGCGTGGATCGGAGTGGTATAAACGGCGTATGGCTCGCGTCTTTGTAAGAAGAGCGATTGCTCAGCTGGAAAGTCAAGCGTAAGCGCGAGGTAATGTGATGGCGAACTTGGCAGTCGTAGGGCAGTCAGTTTACCGAAAAGACGCCAACCCCAAAGTAACAGGGAAGGCGCTGCACGTCGGTAACATCGAGATGCCGGGCATGCTCCAGGTCGCGGTTCTGCGCAGCCCCTATGCCCACGCACGGATCACGCGCATCGACAAATCCAAAGCCGCGGGACTCGAGGGTGTCGCGCTGGTGATGACCGGAGTGGATGTCGCTAAGATGCCCGGGGTCGATCCATACTACGGTCCGGCTTTTCGCGATCAGCCGATTCTTGCCGTCGATAAGGTCTGCTACGTGGGTGATCCGGTGGTGGCGGTTGCGGCAAGAGACCAGCGTACGGCCGAAGATGCCCTGCAACTTGTCGAAGTGGATTACGAACCGCTGCCGGCAGTTTTCGATGTGCTTGAGGCGGTAAGGCCGGAATCACCGCTCGTCCACGAAAGACACAGACCTGCCAAGGCATTCGCTGATCTGGCCCACGTCAAGGCCGGGCAGCAATCCAATATCTGCTACCACTTCAAACTGCGCACCGGCGACGTGGATAAAGCCTTCGCCGATGCGGACCGAGTCTTCGAAGATACATTTAGTTCTCCACCGGCGCAGCACATGCCTATGGAACCGCATGTAACCTTGGTCTATTTGGATGAGCAGGAGCGCCTCAACGTCTGGACCGCCAGCCAGTCGCCTTCCTACGTGCGTACGGAGCTTTCCAACACCTTTAGCATACCGATGCATCATATTCGTGTGCGCGTACCGTATATCGGCGGCGGTTACGGTGCCAAGCTCTATGCAAAGCTGGAACCGCTGGTAACAGCACTCGCTTTGATTACGAAAAAGCCGGTTCGTTATGCTCTGACCCGTGAAGAAGAATTTTTGACCATCACCAAGCACAAAGTGATTACCAAGATCAAAACCGCGATCAAAAACGGTTCCATCACCGCGCGCAAATGCGAAGTTTTTTGGGACACGGGCGCCTACGCTGAAATCGGGCCACGCATCGGACACAAGTCGGGTTACACCGCAGCGGGCCCATATCGTATTCCCAACGTCTGGATCGATTCCTACTGCGTTTATACCAATCACGTGCCGGCCGGCGCCTTTCGCGGCTTCGGCGTTCCACAGGTGATTTGGGCCTATGACTCGCAGATGGACATCATAGCTCGGGCCATCGGCGAAGACCCGGTGGAGTTTCGTTTGAAGCCTGCTTTGGAAGAGGGTGAGTCCTTTGCTACCGGAACACTGGTGCGATCTTTTGGGATTAAAGAGGCGATCCGACAGGCGGCGCGAGCCATTGAATGGTCAAAACCCCGACCGGTCCAAACCGGGACGAAGCTTCGCGGCAAAGGCATTGCGGCGGGGGTGAAGGCGGTGCTGACGCCGTCTATTTCCGGCGCCATCGTCATCATGAACGCCGACGGCACTGCGAATGTGTTGAGTAGCACGGTGGAGATGGGACAGGGATCGGAAACGACAATGGGACAGATTGTGGCTGAAGAATTGGGAATCGCGTTCGATCAGGTCCATATCGTTCAGCCAGATACGGATGTTACACCTTACGACACCATCACTGCGGGGAGCCGTTCAACTTACCACATGGGAAACGCCGTGCGTATGGCCGCGGTAAAGATCAAAGCGAAGTTGTTTGAAGTCGTGGCAGCGAAGCTGGAGGCTCATCCGGATGATTTAGTCGCGGGTGGCGGACGCATCTTCGTGCGGGGTATGGCAGAGCGCGGGATGACGATCAGCGAAATTTTCTTGGCCAAATTCGGCAGTCTCGGCACCACCCTTGCCGCAGAGGCTGTCTGCCAACCCACGGCGGGCCACATGGACCCAGAAACAGGCCAGTCCGAAAAGTGCACGGAGTACTGGTTCCCTTCGGCTACGGCCGCCGAAGTAGAGGTCGACACAGAGACGGGACAGGTCAAAGTTTTACAACTCTTTAGCGTGGGCGATACAGGAACGGCGATCAATCCGCGACACTGCGAACAGCAGCTCCTTGGCGCCGCGATTATGCATCTGGGATTGACCCTTTTTGAAGAAATGATTTTTGACGAAGGACAATTGGTGAACGGTTCGCTGCTCGACTACCAGGTCGCTTCCATTAAGGACATGCCAGAGTCTTTTCGGCCCATTGTTGTCGAGGTGCCCCACGAGACTGGGCCATTCGGGGCAAAAGGAGCGGGAGAAACAGGCGCCTTGACGGTGGCTCCTGCGATTGCTAACGCGATACAGGACGCCACCGGTGTTCGTATCCGCGGTTTGCCCATCACGCCGGAAAAAGTTTTGCGCGCGCTTGCGGAGAAAAAAGGCGAAGCGCTGCCGCAGGATTAATCCGAATGAAGCGCGAAATTACCCTGAAAATCAACGGGCGAGAAGAGACGATTACGGTCGAGGACGCTGACACGTTGCTCGAAGTCCTACGGGACCGATTCAGACTCTGGAGCGTGCGGGAAAGCTGCGGTGTTGGAGCGTGCGGAACCTGCACCGTCTTGCTCGACGGTCGGCCCGTCAGTTCTTGTTTCTTGCTCGCGGTTCGCGCCGCAGGTCGTAACATAACGACCCTTGAAGGTCTGAGCGATGGACAATCGCTCCACGTCATTCAACAAGCCTTTGTGAGCCAGCGGGCCCTGCAATGCGCCTACTGCACGCCTGGGTTTGTCCTTGCCGTGAAAGCGCTCCTCGACGAGATCCCAAATCCGTCCGACGAACAGATTCGCGAATACCTTTCCGGCAACCTCTGCCGTTGTGCTGGCTACGCGGATATCCTGCGCGCCGCTCGGTTGGCTCAGGAGCGGCAAATAAGCAAAGAAACAGCGATGCCGCGGAAATAGCAGCTAACCATTTCCTATTAGAGCCGGAGACTTCTCAGTTTCAGTTGATTGATTCTTGGAACCATCCGATTGCTCCACGGAGAAACAAATTTGTCCCTAAATGGCTGCAATTGTTCAACGCCGCCTAATTAGCCTAATGATTCACCGCGCTATTTGTTTTGGCTAACCGTTTAGAATTGTTGGCAATATTTTCTTGTAAGAGGGGCATGCCCCCATAACGCGCCATTGGCATGTAATGTGCGTCGCGTAGCTGCACGAAAGTTCGCTCCGATTGAAACAGGCACATATCATGGGCGTTGTGCAGACCATCGAGCCTTCTGCATCCGCGTCACCTCGCAGTCTCGATAGATTATTCGAAGCAGCAAAAAAGAGAACCGTCATCCAACTGCGGTGGCCTCTTGTTATCCTTTGCTCCTATTTGCTTCTTTATGCCCCAAACAGCTGGCTAACGCCGGCTCATACAAATGCCATCCTCATCTTCTATCTGCTTACCAATGCCACGCTTTATTTTGTGGCAGACGAGTTTTTTGATTCCCCCTATTTTTATGGGCCGCTGTTGTTTTTTGACACTGTATTTCTGGTTATTTCTCTGACGATCAGCGGCGGCGCAACCACAGATTTCTATGTTGCTTGTTTTTTTACGCTTATACTGAGCTGTATTTGTAACGATTCCCGGGGGCTGTTCGTAGTGACCCTCTTGGCTCCGATCCTCTATGCTTATGTCGTTTTCAATTCCACTACGACCCACGATTCAAGCGTTTATTTGCGTCTACCCTTTCCCTTTGTCATCTCGATGTTCTATGGCTACTTCGCGCAAGTCGAGCGCATAAAACGGCAGGCGAAGGAGAAAGAGGAACAGGCGAGACAGCAGCAGAAAGCTGCAGAAGAAATCAAACGGCAACGTGAGCGGCTTGAGGTTCTCCACGAGGTCAATGTCGCGGTGACTTCAACCATCGATTCGAAAAGAATTCTCGACGCCTTCCTGGAAAAAACATTCATTCATCTACCCTACGCAGCCGCCATGATGCGATTGCGCCACATAGAGACAGGGCTTCTCGAAACTGTGGCGTCCAAAGGAATTTCGACAATAGAGTTCGAAACGTCATTGAACTCGCTTGGCTTGGTCGATGAAATCCTTGAAGCTCGATCTCTGGTGCAGGTTGGCAGCGTGTTTACAGACCCTCGGATTAAAGATTGTGAATTGTTTCGCCGCGAAGGGCTGGTTTCTTTTGTTGGATTGCCCATAGTCGCCAACGGCACGTTCCTGGGCAGTTTGATCTTTTTGACGCGCGAAGAACATCATTTCGGTGAGGAAGAGATAGAGTTTCTTTCAACCCTAACCGGGCAGGTTGCCATGTCCCTTCATCACTCTCAGCTGTTTAACCAGATCCAGCAGCAGGCAAACGAATTGCGACAAGCCAACCAGGTCAAAGATGAGTTCCTCGGCGTCGTCTCGCATGAGCTGAAAACTCCTTTAAACGTGATCTCGGGTTACAGCAGTATGCTGACTGAGGGAATGCTCGGAGAGATCACTCCCATTCAGGAAAAGGCTCTGCAAACGGTATCGAGACAATCTAAAGAATTGCACAACCTCATCAATAGCGTTTTGCAGGTCAACAGTATCGAAGCGGCGATGCTTCAGGCCGAATTTCAGCAGGTCAATTTCTGGGAATTCCTCTCCGAGTTGCGAGCCTTCTACGATTATCCCCTGGCGAAAGACGTCAGGCTGGTTTGGGAGCTTCGCACGGATCTGCCCATTCTCTCGGCAGACCGAGGAAAATTGAGGCATATCCTCGAGAATCTGATCAACAATGCGATCAAATTCACCGACCAGGGTAGCGTAACCGTCTCGGCACGATTCCTTGCGAGCAAGAAAGTCATGGAATTTAAGGTCACCGACACCGGTATCGGAATACCCAAGGAATTATTACCGAGTATTTTTGAGAGGTTCCGGCAAGTGGATAGCTCGGATACAAGGGTCTACGGCGGCGTGGGCTTGGGACTCTACATTGCCAAGAAATACGCGAACTTGCTGGGCGGTACCATTCACGTGGAGAGTAAACTGGGTCAGGGCTCAACCTTCGCGCTGCGGATTCCTTGTCAGGCGCAAAGCTCATCCTGTGCGCAGGAGCAGTTGTCGTTCTCGATCAAAAGTGAATCGCCGAAAGTCTTCTCAACTTCCTCTATGTGAAGCGTCCCGCGCTGGAATCAGCGCACATCTAGCGAGGAAAGTCCGAAAGGGCGCGATTGTCGCGCCGCAGATACATTCTCACCCAAAGATCGTATAGGTTGTCGGGTCGAAACACATCGATCTGCCGTTGACCCTGCGTCGTTTCGACGACAATGCTTATCGAAAAATCCTGCCAGGAGATGCCGAGAAGTCGTTCGCGTCTCTGTCCAACCACGGCTCCGACGGTTCGCAGCAGCTGGGAAAGACTGTGACCGTCCGTGATGGTGCTTTTCCGGCGGCGACGACTCTTGTTTTCATATTCCATGCGCTCGATATCGCGGAAGGAATACCTATAGCGTTTCGTCGGCAGGGACGAAGGGAGAGTGAAGCGCTCTTCATGTCCGTAGGATCGGGGTTGGGATTTGTTCTTCCATAACTTCTGCAAACGATTCTTGCTAAGACGTGAAAGAGGATGCCCCTCCGTGTCAGCTTTGTCAGACGGAGACCAAATGAGGTAGGCGTCCCCCGTGCATTCGAGGTTGAACGTTTTGAGACGAAGGTTTTCTAGATCTTGCCCGATGACTCTCAAGTGGCGAGGGTAATCCAATAGAGAAAATGGCTTTTCCGTATCTTCGATTTGATAACGAGCATCAGAGCTGGTTGTTTGCTCGAAGTTTGTGACGGACGCCAATCTTAGCGCTGCGCGGCGGAAGGGTGAAGTCGTGCGCCGGATGCCGCGGATAATCCTGTTTATGGGGAGCTTGTAGCTACAGTTGAGACAGAAGCTCGTGACGGAAATTTCTTTACTCTTGGCCGGCGACTTGGTGATCGAGAAGCCCAAGTAATAATTACACTTGGGACAGTTACGCGCACGATATTTTGCCATAGGCCTATCCTTAGGACTCGATGTTTTTAGTTCGATCGCCGGCAAAAGTCAAGGTGAACTCCAATGTCAACCCGGCTTCGGGACCGCGCCTCAGTTTTTCAAACTTCGTAGGGCTTTTGGGATCTTAAGGAATTTTTCTCCCTCAATGTCATGCATTGACTAATGTTGGAGCACCTCGCAGTGCCCCTTTTTTCATCCACGGCCTTTGTGATAGGAAAACGATGTCATCAAAAACAAGAAAGCTTGGAGGTTTTTGACCATGGCGGAAAGTATTATGGTCTTTGATTACGACGGCCACATCATCGAATCGATTCCCGAACAGTCGAGCGACCGGGGTTTAACGCATGCGGAGAAAGTTGCGGTGTTGGGCGGAAACGCGAAGAGATTTTTTAGGCTCTGAAAAATCCCTTTGTTCAAGTCGTTCAAATCGTTCAAACGGTTCAAGCCGTTGATGAAAAAAGCCGGGAGCGGAAAACCTCCGGTTTTTTTATTACTGAGGTGAGGCCGGGAAGATCAGTGACTTGATGACTACGGGAACCGATCCCGAAGACGGGATCAGCGCGCCAATATCGATGTAATCGAAATCGTTCAAGGCGATGCCGTCAATGGAAATGATCGGGTTTTGAATCTGAAGTTCTTCTTGAAAGTGAAGCCCGACGATGCCGCCAATATCGCCATCGTTCACAAGCACCAGGGGATGACCTTTATCGAGAATATCCTTGAGTCCTTGAACCAGGCCCTGGGAAAACGACTGCAGCCGAAAAAAAGTTGCGGAACCTTGCCAGTGAAAGGCGATGGCCACGGGTTGGCGCGCGTTCAGCAGATCCAGTCTCCGAAGAGCATTGAGGGTTGCGTCCTTCACGGCCTCCTTGCTTAATTCATCCCCGTCTAGGGTGAATTCCGGCGCAACGACGGGGACATTACGCACCGGAACCGCGTCCTCCGGTGCGATAAAGATCGTATTGCCGCTTACCTGAATCGTATATTGGGACGCGCCGATAACCGTTGCGCGAATCCGCGCCGTCGGTTCCATAACGAGCATTCCCAAGTCGGCCATGCGACGATGAATTTCATCCGCGATCAACGGCCCGAGGTCACCGAAGCTCGTCTTTTCCCGATTATAGATGAACTCCGACACGCCACCGGAAAACATGACCGAGTCGACCTCGCCGCGGTAGTTCAAACGGGGCAGCCTTAGTAGCCCTTGAATGTCTTCGGTAAGAGGCTCAGATTTTAGGATGGCGAATAGTTTGTCTACCATTCCCGAGGCTATCGCGCGTAAAGCATCTTGGGAAAGCTTCTGACCGAGCGCAACGTCGATGCCGGCCCACGCCGCGTGCTTTTGTCCGGCGTCTTCGATCCGTACCACTGTTCCGTCTTGATCAAAAGCCACCAAGCGCGCGCCGATGTCGACGGCCGACACTTCCTGAACTTTACCGTTGTTGCAGAGAGCCAACTTGCTCGTCCCGCCGCCGATGTCGATGTTCAGGACGATCCCACCGGTTTTGGCGGAATGAGCCGCCGCGCCGGAGCCATGTGCCGCCATCGTGGCTTCGAGACCGTCGCCTGCGCTTACCGCGACGAATTTCCCTGCCTCTTGCGCGAACAGTTCCGCGATCGCGCGCGCATTGCGCCGCCGGACGGCTACGCCCGTCAGAATCAGTGCGCCGGTATCGACTTCTTCGCGGCGAATCTTCGCGTTCTTGTATTGTTGGTTAATGAACGCTTCGAGGGCTTCAACGTCGATTCTGGTATCGTCGACGTAAGGAGTCAGAAGGATCTGCGATTCGTTTAATATCTCGCGTTTGGTTACGCGATAGCGGGAACCTTCAAGGGTCAGTTCGAGCCGGGAAAAGACCAGATGCGAAGTCGAGGAGCCGATATCGACGCCCACGCTGGTGAGCTGAAGCGTTTCTTCTTCCTGCATGTGGCGGTTGGCATTGGAAAATGAACCTCTGGGTGTGGTGGCCATGAAAATCCTTTGGAGGGTTGAATTCGTTTGTGGTCCAGAGTCTAGAGTCTGGTGTTAATCCAAACCCTAGACTCGAGACTCTAGACGCGAGACGGCTGGCTTAGTAAGAGTTCTTGTAGAGTTCCGGTTCCATGCGCGACTTCGCGCCGACATTGGCCAGCGTTTCTTCGAATTCTTTGCGCAGGAACGGGTCTTCTTCGTTATAGGGGATCGCCGTGCCGCCGTCTTTCATGTCGATGGCGCCGTAGTCGATCGCTTTTTCGCCGGGACGTCCGCGTTCGCGGCCCGGCGCGTTGGGGCCGAACCACGCGGTCAGACGGAGCGGCTCTTTGCTGGCGCCAAAGTGTGCGTGGAACCAGTTGCCGCTCATCGGCGCTGCACTGACCATACCCACGGGTTCGTAATCCTGCCGTCTTATTTCTTCCGTTGTGCCTTTTTCCCAGGGATGCGTGCCTAATTTTGAGGGCCACGTGTAAGTATAGCCTTTGCCGCTCAAGCAGATCAGCACCGCAGCCGAGCCATGGGCGTGGGCCTTCGAGTA
>JAHKKJ010000505.1 GCA_020027655.1 Deltaproteobacteria bacterium
ACCCTTCAGGGCCAGATGATCTGGGGAGTGCCGGTCGTAACCCTGGCGACTTTATTTCTCTTCGTCGGCGCCACCGGTAAGTCGGCGCAGATCCCCCTCCATGTCTGGTTGCCTGACGCTATGGCAGGACCGACGCCCGTGAGCGCGCTGATTCATGCTGCGACAATGGTAACCGCCGGCGTCTACATGATCGCGCGATTGGGGTTCCTTTTCGCTATGGCGCCCGCGACACTGCACGTGGTGGCCGTTATCGCGGCAGCCACCGCCCTGTTCGCTGCGACTATCGCCGTTACCCAGAACGACATCAAAAAAGTGCTTGCCTATTCCACGGTGAGCCAGCTCGGCTACATGTTCATAGCGATGGGCGTGGGCGCCTACGCGCAAGGCGTTTTTCACCTGGTGACTCACGCGTTCTTCAAAGCCTGTCTGTTCCTTGGCGCCGGCAGTGTCATCCACTCGATGGGTGGCGAGCAGGATATGACGAAGATGGGTGGCCTGAGGAAATATATGCCGCGCACGTTCATTACCTATCTGCTGGCAACCCTCGCCATAACCGGCTTTCCGGGGACTGCGGGATTTTTCTCGAAGGATGGCATTCTCGAGGAGGCGTATGCCCGCGGCGGAATGGGACTCTGGCTCGCGGGACTATGCGGCGCCGGCTTTACTGCCTTCTACATGTGGCGCCAGGTCTTTATGACGTTTTTCGGCGAAAGCCGTGCCGACGAGCACACCAAGCACCATCTGCACGAGTCGCCAGGCGTTATGACTTGGCCGCTGGTGATCCTCGCCTTGGGGGCGTTTCCGGTGGGTGTGTTCGGATTGCCGGCGTTCCTCGGTCACCATCGCTTCGTGGAATGGCTGGAGCCGGTCTTCGGCCATGGCCACGGGGAAGCGGCGCATCTTTCGCACGAAACGGCCATACTGCTTACGGTGATCTCCGTCGTGGTGGCGCTGGCGGGATTTGGGTTGGCTTACCTGATGTACTACCGTCAGAGGCTGGCTCCGGAGCGCTTCTCTTCTCTCGCCGGTGGGCTGTTCTATCGGCTGTCCTATAACAAGTATTACGTGGATGAGATCTATCAGGCGATCTTTGTTAACGGGACCTTGCTGCTGGCGCGCATCGGCTCTCTGTTCGATCAATACGTCATTGACAGCATCGTCGACGGCTCCGCCAGCCTGACCAGATTTATCTCGTGGCTTAACGGTTTGTTCGATAACTACATCATCGACGGTATGGTGAATGCGGTCGCGAACATCACTTTCTGGGTTGGCAACCGCTTCCGCAGACTGCAGACGGGCAACATCAATAGCTACCTTTACGGGATTTTGATCGCGGTGGTCGTCGCCATCATCGTCAAGTTGCGTTACTGGAGCTGATTCTGACGGGAGAATGTAAAAGATGGAACACGTGCTCACGTACATGACCTTTATCCCCGTTGCCGGCATGGTTGTGGTGCTGCTGCTGCCGAGCAAGAGCCCCAACCTGATCCGCTGGATCTCTGCCGCTTTTACCGTTCCCCCGCTGCTGATGGCGTGCTGGCTGTACGCCAACTTCGACACGGCTAAACCCGGTCTGCAATTTGTCGAAAGAGCTCCATGGATTCCCGCTTACAACATTCAGTATTTAGTTGGCGTCGATGGCCTCAGCATCTCCATGGTGCTGCTTACCGCTCTGTTGTGCTTTCTCTGCATTTTTGCTTCCTGGGGCATCGACAAAGGAGTCAAGGGATACTTCGCGCTTTTCTTGCTGTTGGATGCGGGCATGATGGGTGTCTTCGTGGCCCTGGACTTTTTTCTCTTTTTCATCTTTTGGGAAGTCATGCTTCTGCCGATGTACTTTCTTATCGGCGTCTGGGGCGGGCCGCGACGGGAGTATGCCGCCATCAAGTTTTTTCTCTACACCCTTTTTGGCAGCGGTTTGATGTTGCTCGCCATTCTGGCGCTGTACTTTACCAGCGAGCCCCACACTTTCGATATGACGGTGTTGATTTCTCAAGCCAACAAATTCGGTACTCAAACCTTGCCTATTTGGCCTTTCAACCAATGGGGTTGGGGCTTCCAGCACGTGGTTTGGATGGCGCTTTTCATCGGGTTTGCAATAAAAATTCCGGCCTTTCCGTTTCACACTTGGTTGCCGGACGCCCACGTCGAAGCGCCTACGGCGATCTCCGTCATCCTGGCCGGCATATTGCTCAAGATGGGCACCTACGGGATCCTGCGGATCAATTTTCCCATGCTGCCGGCGGCGACAGCCGATCTCGCTTTCTGGTTCCTGGGCGCATTAGGCGCCTGGAACATCATCTACGGTGCCTTGGTTGCCATGGCACAAAAGGATCTTAAAAAGCTGGTGGCCTATTCCAGCGTCAGCCATATGGGTTACGTCATGCTCGGTATGGCGACCTTCACGACACAGGGGATCAACGGTGCCGTGCTACAGATGTTTAATCACGGAACCATCACCGGCATGCTCTTTCTTTTGGTGGGTGTCATCTATGACCGTGCTCATCATCGTGACATCGAAGGGTTCGGGGGGTTGGCCGCGATCATGCCCGTCTATACGGGCGTCACGGCGCTCGCCTTCTTCGCCTCCATGGGCTTACCCGGTCTCTCCGGATTCATCTCCGAAGTTCTGGTTTTACTCGGGAGTTGGCAGAAATTTCCAGTGCTCGCCATTATAGGCGCGGGCGGTGTCGTCCTGACCGCGGGTTACCTCCTGTGGACGATTCAGCGCGTTTACCTGGGTCCGCTCAACGAGAAGTACAAGTCACTTCCCGAGATTAACGGCCGGGAGATGTTCACTCTGGTACCGTTGGGAGCCATCGTGATTCTGGTCGGTGTCTATCCGAATGTTGTGCTTGACCTCCTGCGGGCATCCTTAGACCAGATTAACCAGATCGTCTTGCCCCATCTTCACAGTTAACCATGGATCTCAAGAACCTCGAAAGCCTGAGCTTCTTTTACCCGGAGATGATTCTTTCCGGCACGATCCTTTTGTTGATCGTGGTGGATCTGCTCGTCCGGAGCCAGCGGACCCTCGCGACGATTGCCGTGATCGGTTGCGTGGGATCTCTTTTGGCGACTTTCGATCTTTATAGCGCGCAGCAGGGCTGGCTCTTTCACCGGATGATCGTCCTGGATAACTTCAGTCTCTTCTTCAAAGTCTTCGCCCTGGTGGCGGCGATCTTAACCGTCTGGATGTCATTGGGCAGCAACGAGATTCGCCAGGTCCATCAAGGGGAGTATTACACGCTCCTTTTGACGTGCACTTTGGGCATATTTTTCATGGCATCGGCGAGCAATCTGCTGACTGCCTATCTTTCCCTGGAGCTGGTCAGCCTGACGTCTTATGTTTTGACCGGTTTCTTGCCGCACAACCGACGTTCCAGCGAGGCGGCCCTAAAATATCTTATCTACGGCGGCGTTGCGTCCGGTACGATGATCTACGGCATGAGCTGGATTTACGGTATGACTGGAAGCCTTGACTACGCCGCGATCCAGTCGGCTCTGGCGCAACAGCAAGTGAGCAAAGTCGCCCTGTTCATGGCCTTTGTCTTTATTCTCGCCGGATTTGGCTACAAGATGGTTTTTGTTCCTTTTCACATGTGGTCGCCTGACGTCTATGAGGGAGCGCCGACGCCTTTCACAGCGTTTCTTTCGGTCGCTTCCAATGCAGCTGGCGCCGCGATCATGATTCGGTTTTTCTTCCCCGGCGTCTCGCGCATGGTGGCGGGCGGCGATTGGGCTTTTGTCTCGGGGGTTGAATGGCCTCAAGTGCTGTTGTTCGTGAGCATTGCCCGTGGTGAGGACGATTACGACGCGGCGCGGCGCGAGATGGTTCGCGAGATCGAGCGCATGGCCGCGTCGACCCCGCTGGAAACGGGAAGCCGCTCTGAAGTGGCAGCGACCAAACGATAAGGAACTGCCTCCCTACGTTCCCGACCTCCTGCGAATCTACTTCAATCCCGAAACGCTATTTCCCCAGCGGCTGATCTATTTCAAACGGGTTCCGGAAAGGAAGATCCGGTCGCTCGTCCG
>JAHKKJ010000506.1 GCA_020027655.1 Deltaproteobacteria bacterium
TGAGTGAAGGGCGCGGCAATTAATCTGGCGTAAGTTATCATTTCGGCGTTTCGGGAATTCTCGAAACGTGGAAGTCACAGCGGGGTACGTGCCTTACACCCGCTCCCAGCTCTGAAGCATCAGCATGTAGTTGGCGCGCTCGTATACCTGTGGGTTGGGAATCCGCTCCTGGCTCATGTTGCCGCGCATCTCGTTGAGTGAGGGCCATTCGTTCTCTTCCATCCATGCTTCAAGGTCGGCGCGAACCTTCCTGAGGTGGCCGGGGCCGTTCTGAAGCAGCGCCGACACCATCTGCGTGATGTGCGCCCCCGCCATCGTGGACTTCACTACGTCCAGGGCAGTGTGAACCCCGCCGGTAACCGCGAGTGAGGCCTTAACGCGTCCCGCAAGCGCGGCGATCCCGCGCAAACGCAACGGCAGCTCGGAAGAGTCCGAAAGTTGCAAAGTGCGCAATACGTTCAGCTCCTGCACGTCGATATCGGGATCGTAGTAGCGGTTGAACAGCACCAGCCCGTCGGCGCCGGCGCCGTCAAGCTGGTGCGCGAAGTGGGCGAAGGCGGTGAAGAACGGCGAAAGTTTCACAGCCACCGGAATTTTCAATCCATGTTTCACTTCGCGAACCATCTCGATGGTCTGGCGCTCGACCTCGCTTCCGCTCGTCTCAAAGTCGGTCGGAGCGTGGTAGACGTTCAGCTCCAGAGCGTCCGCTCCGGCTTGCTCGATCAGGCGCGCGTATGAGAGCCAGCCGCCTGGAGTCATGCCGTTGAGCGACCCGATAACGGGGATCCGCGCCGTTTGCTTCACGCGCTGCACGTGATTGAGGTACTCGTCCGGCCCGAGCACAAAGGAGTCGGGGCTCGGAAAGAAAGTTACGGCCTCGGCGAAAGCATCGTCGTGACTGTCCCAGTGATTATGGGTCGCTTCCTGTTCGCGGGTGATCTGCTCCTCGAAAAGCGAGCGTAAAACGATCGCCGCGGCACCCGCGTCCTCGAGCTGCTTAACGGTATCGAGATCGTCGCTCAGCGGTGACGCGCCCGGGACTAGGGGGTGCGGCAGCCTGATTCCGAGATAATTTGTACTGAGATCCATGCGGCCCTCCTACTTTGCCGGCTTCGAGACGTCGGTGTCTTCGCCCTTGGCTTCAACCTGGGGCACCGTGATGCCCGCGAGCTGCTCGTAGAGCGCGTAGCGCTTCTGCGCGGCCTCGTGAGCCTCCTTGAGAAAATGCTTGAAGCGCGCGGGGTCTGTGCGCTCGACCACGCGGAAGCGCGACTCGTTGCGCATGTAGTCGGCGACTCGCGCTTTCGGTGGACCATAGTCGAGATGGAGCGGCGGTTCGCCCTTGGCCAGGCGGCGCGGATCGAAACGGTATAGCGGCCATACGCCGGAATCCACCGCCAGCTTCTGCTGTGACATGCCGTGAGCCATATCGTAGCCATGGGCGATGCAATGGCTGTAGGCGATGATGAGCGAAGGCCCCGGATAGGCTTCGGCCTCGAGAAATGCCTGCACCGTTTGCGGCATTTTTGCCCCCATGGCCACGCGGGCGACGTACACATGACCGTAGCTGTTTGCCAGCAGTCCCAAATCTTTCTTTGCCGTGCTCTTTCCCGCTGAGGCGAATTTTGCGACCGCGCCAAGCGGGGTCGCCTTGGATTGCTGGCCGCCGGTGTTGGAATAGACTTCGGTGTCGAGGACGAGCACGTTGACGTTGCGGTCGCTCGCGAGCACGTGATCGAGGCCACCGTAACCGATGTCGTATGCCCAGCCGTCGCCGCCCAGCAGCCAGATACTTTTCGTGACGAGATAATCGGCCAGTACCTCCAGCCGCCGCGCCTCGGGCGCGTCCATTGCGGCCAGCTTCTCGCGCAGTGCCTTCACGCGTTCGCGCTGTGCCGCGATCCCAGACTCACGCGTCTGGTCGGCGGCAAGCAGCTCCTTCACCAGGGTGTCGCCCAGTTCCATCCCGAGCCGCTCGACCAGCGCGCGAGCGGCGGCCATGTGGCTATCGACTCCCAGGCGAAAGCCGAAGCCGAATTCTGCGTTGTCTTCGAACAGCGAATTGGACCAGGCCGGACCGCGTCCGTCGCGATTCGTTGTGTACGGAGTGGTGGGCAGGTTGCCCCCGTAGATCGACGTGCAGCCGGTGGCGTTGGCGATCAGCAGCCGATCGCCAAAAAGCTGGGTGAGTAGCTTGATGTAGGGCGTTTCGCCACAGCCCGCGCACGCCCCCGAATACTCGAAGAGGGGCTCGAGAAATTGCGAGCCCTTGTGGTCAAGCCGCGTCACCTCGCTGCGTTCGGTCTCCGGCAAGTCCAAGAAGAAATCGTAATTTTCGCGTTCGGCTTCCCGGAGCGGAGGCAACGGCTGCATGTTGATCGCTTTATGCCGCGGGTTGGTCCGGTCCTTGGCCGGGCAGACGATGACGCACAGATTGCAGCCCGTGCAGTCCTCGGGCGCGACCTGGATCGTGTATGCTTTGTTCTTGAAATCGAGACCTTTGTATGGCGTCGACATGAATGTTGCCGGAGCATTCCCAAGCTCGGCGGGGTCGTAGACTTTGGCGCGGATCGCAGCGTGAGGACAAACCAGCGCACACATGTTGCACTGGATGCATATCGCCGTGTCCCAGACCGGAATCTCGAGAGCGATGGCGCGCTTTTCCCATTTGGCGGTGGCCACGGGCCATGTGCCGTCGACGGGGAAGGCGCTCACCGGGAGCAGATCTCCTTTGCCAGCCATCATCACTGCAGTGACCTTTTGCACGAAATCGGGCGCCTTTTCGGAGACGAGCGGCGGC
Organism: Deltaproteobacteria bacterium; assembly: GCA_020027655.1. Taxonomy (GTDB): domain Bacteria; phylum Desulfobacterota; class Binatia; order UBA9968; family UBA9968; genus DAIRFP01. The sequence continues at coordinate 2,801 of JAHKKJ010000506.1, forward strand.
CGATTACGGATGGCGCTCACCGCACTGGGCACCGGGATTTCGTGAAGATGCGCGAGTGTCTGATCTACCGCTTCAAAGTTCCGGCGTACCATGTCCGCTCCCATCTTGCCGTAGGTCTTCTCGATCGCCTTCTTGATCTTGGCGATCGCCTCCTCGCGCGGCAGTACACCCGAGATTGCAAAGTAGCAGGTTTGCATGATCGTGTTGATGCGGCTGCCCATGCCGGTCTCCTTGGCGACAGCGTAAGCGTCGATGGCGAAGAAGCGGATTCTTTTCTCGATCATCTGCTGTTGCAGCTCGCGCGGCAGGCGCTCCCACACGCCGTGCGGGGCTGCCGGAGCGTTCAGCAGGAACACCGCACCGGGAGCGGCGTGCTCGAGCACGTCGATCTTGTCGACGAACTCGAACTGATGACAGGCGACAAACTTGGCGCTGGTGATGAGGTAGGCCGAGCGGATCGGGCGGGGGCTGGCACGCAGGTGCGAGATCGTGATCGCCCCCGATTTTTTAGAGTCGTAAACAAAGTAGCCCTGGACGTAGCGGTCGGTTTCCTCGCCGATGATTTTAATCGAGTTCTTGTTCGCTCCCACCGTGCCGTCGGCGCCGAGTCCGTAAAAGAGCGCCGTGTCCACATCATCGGCCTCGGTGCAAATCGACGGATCCCAAACGAGCGAGGTGTGCGTTACATCGTCGACAATCCCAATGGTGAAGTGGTTGCGCGGCCGTTCTTTCGCAAGCTCGTCGAAGATTGCCTTAACCATGGCCGGCGTGAATTCCTTCGACGACAGGCCATAACGGCCTGCGAGCACGCGCATTTCCGCGGCCAAGGAAAGCTTGCCGTCGGCGCGCGCCTCGGCGAGCGCAGACACGACGTCAAGATAAAGCGGATCGCCTACGGCCCCGGGCTCCTTCGTTCGATCGAGAACGGCGATGGAGCGGGTGGTGGACGGCAGCGCCGCGAGCAGCGCCGCCCCGGAAAACGGCCGGAACAACCTGACCTTGATGACGCCAACTTTCTCTCCCTGCTCGGTGAGGTACTGCACGGTCTCGTCGACCGTCTCGGCCCCAGAGCCCATGATCACGATCAGGCGCTCCGCCCGTGGGTCCCCAACGTAGTCAAACAGACGGTAGCGCCGACCCGTCAAAGCGGCGAACTGCTCCATCCCCTTCTCCACGATCGCCGGGCAGGCGTCATAGAAGCGATTGGCCGACTCGCGGGCCTGGAAGAATACGT
>JAHKKJ010000507.1 GCA_020027655.1 Deltaproteobacteria bacterium
CGACATGCAGCGAACGGTGTGACTCAAAGCCGGGTGCAGGTGCATTTGTTTAGGTGAGCTTGTTTCTCGATCCCATTCCGCTTTTCAAAGCGGTAAGAACACCACTTGATCCATCAAGTCCACAGGCTCTGCGACCTTGGCGATGAGGTCCAAATCCTCCACGCATCTCCCGATCGACACTCGGAGTTGGTGAGCGTACACGATACCGTAAAACGGGATTCCGTCTCGTTGTCGTCTTGTCGCCTCAGCGAGTAGGTCATCGTCCCGCGTGAACAACACTCGGCCGAGCTCGCCGGCCCGATCCAGTATTTCAGCATCGTCGACCTCGCTAGTCCCATCTTCATAGGCGGTGATCACGTCGGCTTTGCGGAGACGAAGCCCTAATGTTACAGCCCGTGGAACGTGGTGATCCATGTAGAAGGTGACGGGCATCAAATTCGCCCGCGGGCCTTTAACCGTTCGGCTAACGAAGTGGATGGCATCGTTTGCTGCAATTGGTCAACGACCTGGAGGCGTTGCTCGATGTCGTAGTCGAGTTCTGCTTTATGATCCCAGTAATAAGCCAGCGCCGAGTGGATCTGACCCAGAGTCAGATCAGGGTGCTGAAAATGCAACTCTTCGGGGCTCCACCCATACGCCAGATGGTCCAGCACCAGTTCAACGACTTTCATCGTCGTGCCCGCAATCATCGGCACGTGGGCTTCATTTAGTATGATATGTTCGTAGCGGGTTTCACTCAGCATTGGAGAGCCCTCCTTTCTTCACCAACAGTTTACGCCCTACACTTTCTCCGCGCAAAGGGTGTTGTCCAGTCCAACGACTGATGGCTGTCTGATGTCGCTTAATCACTTTATCGGCCCGCATTCTCATTTTGGATTTCCGATTATCGGAGGAAGAGGCGGCGATTCGGATCGACGATTTCTTGTCCATGTACTTTTTTCTAGTCTGAATTTCTTACTGTTGCCTATTGCTCGTGCCTGTTCAGCCGAAGGCTGATCCGCCTCAGGCGGAGCCTTCCTTACTTGATCAATTTATTCGCCCGCGCCAGCACCTCCGGCGCAATCGTCACGCCGATCTGCTTTGCGGTCTGGAGATTGATTACCAACTCGAACTTCGTCGGTTGCTCCACCGGGAGATCGGCGGGCTTGGCCCCCTTCAGGATTCTGTCCACATAGTATGCGACGCGCCGGTAGCTGTCCGCGAGGTCGGCCCCGTAGGACATGAGCCCACCGGCATCTACGAATTCTTTGGTGTAGTACATCGACGGTAACCGGCTCTTTAACGCAAAGTTCGTGATGCGTTTAGCGTTAGTATTCATTAGCGTGCTCTGGAGCACGTAGAGTCCGTCCGGGCGCTCCTTGTTTAGCGCAGCGAATACCTTTTCGAAACCGTCCGCACCTCGTATCTCCAAAGGCTGAATGGTCAACCGCAGCGCACGCGCCGCCACTGGGAGAACCTCTTTCACGTCGCGTACACCTCCCCCAACTGGTTCGTAGATAAGCGCGACACGGGCAAGTTTTGGAACGGCTTCCTTGAGTAGCTCCAGCCGCTTACCGCCTAGCTCTCTGGTAAGGTTTGTAATGCCGGTGATGTTGCCGCCAGGACGGGCAAGGCTTTCAACGTAGCCTGCCTTGACGGGATCATTCCCACCCCCCGTGATAACGATGGGAATCGTCTTGGTCGCGTTCATGGCCGACTGGATCGTCCTGTCCGCTCCTGCTACCAGAATGAGATCAACCTTGAGTCGCACCAGCTCGGCCGCAAGCTCAGACTCCCGACCGCGCTTTCCTTCTGCATATCGGTACTCGATGGCGATGTTCTGTCCTTCTATGTAGCCAAGCTCGCGCAGAGCCAGCCGAATTGCCTCGGAACGGGCGGACTCACCGGCTGGATCGTTCGTCGATAGATACCCTATCCGAGGGACCCTCTTCGGCTGCTGCGCCTGTGCCACAACCCCAGTCACCACGAGAACGAAAACGATTACCGAAAGCCCCAGCCATTTTAGATTTTTGATGGTTCGACAGAGTTTATCCTGAGCCCAGCCGAAGGGCTCACCACAGGTTTTGGATTGCCGATTGCCGGAGAGAGAATCCACGACCGAAATCCGAAATATTTGGTTCATAGGTTTGTCTTCCTTAATCGAAAACCTGTCCTGAGCCATGCCGAAGGATCGGCAATCGAAAATGTATGTCGCCTCACCCTCACCTTTCACCCCTTACCGCTTATACAGCCGTTTGATAAATCCCGACGACTCCATTTCTTGAACAAAACTTTCATCGACGAAGCTCTTCGGGTCGGCCGCCGCGGCCTTGGGGTTTTTCGCTGCCATGTCATCGAGCAGCGTTTTTATGCCGGCGGGATCGGCATAGGGCACATCCAGAAGTACCGAAGTATAGTTCTTATAGGTTCGTTCGAGGCCCTCGGGATCGGTAAACCTGGTGTACTTGCCAATGATCGCTTTCGTGGCTTCCTTCTCAGCCTTAATGTAGTGGATCGCTTCGGTCATGGCGCGCGCGAACTTCATCACCATAGGACGCTTGGTCTTGATGTTGACTTCTCTGGTAACGATGCCGTTTCCGTGCAGCGGAATTTTTAACGTCGCCATGTTGACCAAATCCCGGAACCCAAGACGCTCGGCTTCTTTGATGAACGGCTCGTTCATGATCGTAAACTGAGCAATACCTTTTGAAATGGCCGCGAGCCGCTCCGGGTTTCCCCCTGCGGGAACAATCTGCACGTCCTTCTCTGGATCGATGCCGAGCCGCTTAAGGGAAAGACGCAGCCCCATTTCCGAGATGCTGCCGAATCGATTGACCGACCCGATTTTCCCTTTCAATTGTTCCGGGCTTGTTATGTTGGCCGCGCTGATAATGTGATCGATGAAAGTCGGGATGATCGACAAAATCATCACCGTGTCGGCGCCGCCGAGCCGGGGATTCACCACATTGGGGGCAGAGGTCACAACGATGTCGAGGTCCCCCGCCACGAGCGCCTGCATCGCCGGCGGACCGGCGCCAAAAAAGATCGGTTCGATCGACAAGCCTTGCTTCGCTAAGAAACCTTTCTCCTGCGCCACCCAAAGCGGCGTGTGTGACGCGGTCATCGCGGCCCAGCCGACCCGCGCGCGGTCCTGCGCGGTGACCGGATCAAAACAAATAAAACTTGAAGTGACGGCCAGCAAAACTGACAGAAAACTTTTCAGCATGGATTCAAACTCCTAAACGCTCTCCCCGTTCACATAAATGCTTCGCGCCAAGCTAGTCTATCTCGGGACCGAATAGCAATAAGAATCCCGCGGCTCCGGACTCAGGTTCGGATGAACTGACCAGCGAGGCAAAGTCCCTTCGCGCCTCATGCCCGCCTTTTCCATCACACGGGCGGACGCCCGATTCTCAATATCGCACACCGACCAGATCCGGCAGATTTCAGGCTGCTCGAGCGCCCAGGCGACCAATTTTCGAAGCGCTTCAGTCATGTATCCTTTACCCCAGTAGGCGCGAGCTAATACGTAGCCTATCTGCCATTTATGATTCTCGATGCTGGCGTTGATCATTCCCATTAGCTCCTGGTCTTCCTTACGCACAATCGTCCAATGGTAGGACCGACCCTCTCGCCATGCGACCAGACTGGCTTCTAGAAATTCCCGGGTTTCCCCGATGCTTCGGTTAGGCCGCCAGGTGAGATACTTGGTGACGTCCGGGTCTTGGGCATACTTGTCGAAGATGACGTCGGCATCTTCCATGACCGGCTTCCGTAGTCGTAACCGTTCTGTTTCGAAAGATTCAGGTGGGTTCGTCACTCAGCGTAGATCCACTCTCGATGATCGCTGACTTATAGGGTTACCAAGAAAATTATTCAAGCCTTTTATCAGTGATTCGCACTGATATCACTGCAAAGATCCTAGCGCGGCAGACCGCAACCGAAACTCGGAATATCTCCCGCAAAGGCGCAAAGCATGTTCTGAGCGACGTCGAAGGGGCCGCCAAGGGGAGACCGAATAAAAATGGATTTTTTTACAGGAGGTAACGGAGA
>JAHKKJ010000508.1 GCA_020027655.1 Deltaproteobacteria bacterium
CCGCAGACTCGACTCAGTCGGCAAAGACCGACCTGGAAAAGTTGTTCACGACCTTACTGGCGCTCCCCGCCGCGCCGCGGAGCCTCTTCTTGTTCACCGACGGCTGGGAGACGCAGGGGAATGTTGAGCCTTTGTTACCCGCGATCGCAGCTTCCGGGCTCAAGATCTTCCCGGTTGTTCCAACGGAGCAGCCCAAGATCGACAATGTTGCCGTAAAGAGACTGATGATCCCCAATCAAGGAAAGAGCAGCGAAGTCGTAAATCTACGGGTGGTTCTTGAAAACCAAAGCGAAGCTGAAGTTGAGGGAACTCTGACATTGACGCGCAACAACCAAAACCTAAAGGCAGAGAGCATCAAACTTAAACCGGGAAGCCAGATCTACACCTATCAGACCACGCTTCCCGACAATCCGGTTACCTCTTATCGAGCCCAGTTTACCCCGCGACAGGCTGGGCTCGATATCAACTTGGCGGACAACCAAGCCGTTGCGTGGGTGGCGGTGAAAACGAAAGCGAAGGTCTTGCTGCTGAATGGGCAGAGCAGCGGCGGTCGCTATTTAGAAGAGATTCTGAAACGGCAAGGCTTCGAGGTGACCTCACACACTGCCGATAGCCCGCCGTCACCGGCAGGCTATGGAGTCGTCATCTTCAATAATGTCGACCGAAGTAAATTCTCCCCTAACTATCTCACCGCCATCGAGCGGCACACAGCTCAAGGTAATGGTTTTTTGATGCTTGGCAGTGAAGCCAGTTTCGCCCCCGGAAGCTATAGCCGTACGCCAATCGAGGCCATACTCCCCGTGGAGCCAAAGGAACCAAAGCGAGAGGAAAAGAACCGAGCCGTTGTTCTGGTCATCGATAAGTCGGGCAGTATGCGCGAAGAAAACCGTATCCTCTATGCGCAGGAGGCCGCCAAAGCCGTCGCCCGCCAACTTAAGGATAATGATCTTCTTGGAATAATAGGCTTCGATGTTACCCCATTCGTGGTTGTGCCGCTGGAACCTGTCGGCAAGCTCCGTGGCGTAATCGATGCTCAGATCAACCGTCTTAAACCTGGAGGACAAACCTATTTTTATCCCGCGCTGATCGAAGCCAAACGCCAGATCGAGCGAGCGAACGCGGTGCGAAAGCACGTTATCTTGCTAAGCGATGGCGAAACCAGAGGCACGCAGGGCGAGCTGATCGATCTCGTAACCGTTATGAAAAACGAGATGAAAGTCACCGTTTCGGCCATCGCCATCGGCGCGGAGGCCGATATACGAATCATGAAACGGATTAGTCAATATGGTGGCGGCTTATTCCATCAGACCATCGATCCTACTTCCCTGCCGCAAATCGTCCTGGCTCAGCTCCAAGACAGTCCTCCAGAGGATCCTAAGGGCGAAAGGGAATTGATCCCAGTTCAGGAAAGGGGGTCAGAGGTACTGGGCGGCTTTTCCGTGAGACCCTATCCAAGGCTGCTTGGTTACATGGATACTGAATTAAAGCGAGGCGCCCACCTAGATCTCATGCTTCCGAGAGACGATCGAAAAATCCCTATACTGGCATCTTGGCGATATGAGAAGGGAAGGTCTGCAGCTTTCACGGCCGACCTGGAGGGCCGTTGGACCAAAAACTGGATCCAGTGGAGTGCTTTACAAACGTTTTGGGATAAGGTTCTGGGCTGGCTGCGCCCTAACGACGAGCGCGACTCAATACCCCTGCACGAGGCACGGGTCGGTCTTTCCGCCAACCGACCTTTTCTGGATTTGTTTGTCTACGATGATATCGGTGCCGACAGCCAGTTCCGGTTTTCAGTGAATGGAAAAGGGAGCAAGGCCGAAGGAGCACTGCAAAAAATCGCGCCGGGCCATTACCAGGTCGCGCTACCTTTAACGGCTCCAGGAGATTATCGGATCGATCTCACAGAGGAGCGCCGGGGGCGGCGGGTAGCTTATCCGCCTATTGGTTACAGCTTGCCTTACGAGCTTAACAGCGAACTGCCGCGACCTGATTTTAACCTCCCTTTGTTGAATGCACTGGCTCAAGCCAGCGGCGGAGAAGTTAATCCGAAGTCTATAGAATACTTACAAAAACAGGACCTTACGAGTTTCTACCGACCGCTGCGTCAGGCCTTAATCATGTGGGCGGCGGCGCTTTTTCTCTTTGAAATTGTGGCCAGGAAGCTATTTTTTTCTGAGATTTAAGTTACCCCAGCCACCCCGACATCAATCATCTCCCAAGTCCTCGAAATCGAACGCTTAGCCGACGAATTTTTCGTTTGACACGGTAAGCAAAACGGTTTATTCAATGAGGACTTCTTGCTATGGGCCGGGAAACCAAACATACAGGCACCAGGGGAACGTTTTCCGGCCAAAGCCACTTGTCAGCATTCCCCTCTGTTTTTAGAACCTTAGTTTGGCTGTGGGTTATCGGCTTTGTTTTCGCGATGAAACCCACGGCGGCTCAGGGATCTAAGCAAAAAACCCTCCGCAAAGAAGCTCCCAAAAGTAAGACGACCGCCCCAGCGCCGCCGATCCGAAGATTGACCAAGACCCATAGCGAGGTCCCCGCGGACGCCATGGAAAGGCGTGAACATGTCATCCAGCAGACCAAAGTGGGCGATACCCTGCAGGAGCTATTGAGTCGCTTTGGCTTGTCAAATACCGAGCGACAACTTTGGACTCGGTCGATTCAGCGCAACATTGGACCTCGGGGGTTGCTGCCGGCCGGCAAAGAAGTCCATTTTTATTTTACCAAACTAACCCCCGGCACTCGTCAAAATCCCCAGCTGAAGGCAATGGAAGTCGACTTTTCCGATACTTCAACCCTTACCTGGGAAAAAGGAATCAGAGGGATTCTCTTTCAGAAGCGCGAAAAACCCTACGACGTCGAGCTGAAGACTGTCGGCGCATCGGTGGAAAACTCGCTTTTTGCAGATGGGCAAAAGGCCGGTATCCATCCAACGTTACTCTCTCAACTGGCTGATATTTTTACTTGGGACATCGATTTTGAAAAGGAAGTTCGCAAAGGGGACAGCATCAAAATACTCTATGAGCAGAGAAGCCGAAAAGGACAGGAACCAAAGGCCTCGCTGCGTATTCTGGCAGCCGAACTGATTAGCGCGGGCCAGAAATTGACCGCTATCTACTTTGAGAAGCAAAAAGGCCAAGGAAACTACTACAATTTGGAGGGAAGAAGCTTAGCTCGCTCCTTCCTCCGATTCCCACTGGAGTTCACCAATATCACGTCTCACTTTGCGCACTCCCGCTTTCACCCCATCCTGAAGGTCAATGTGCCCCATACGGGGGTGGACTTCGCCGCGAAAAGGGGTACCCCGGTTCGCGCGGTCGGTGATGGCATAATTACGCTCGCAGACTGGAATGGTGTTTACGGCAAGACGGTGGAAATTCAGCACGATTCCACATACACAACCCGTTACGCCCATCTCGATAGGTTTGCCGAAGGGGTCCGCAACGGCACGGCTATCACCAAGGGACAGATCATCGGTTATGTCGGCTCCACCGGAAGAGCGACCGGACCGCATCTGCATTTCGAGCTCTACAAGGATCAGCAGTACATCGATCCCTTCAGCGTTGAGTTCCCGGCCGAGGATCTGATCGAGCCTACCCTGCAGACGGTATTCGATAACCAAAAGCATATTTTCCTCGTCGAACTTACCTCCGCGCCACAGTCCTAGATCACATTTTATCCTTATATAGCCGAGCCCTGCGGGTGTTTGGTTGGGCGGGTTTGCTGTTTGGTAAAACCGGGCTTCCCCGAGCCCACACTCAGCCCGGCTTTGTATTGCTTCGTTTTTTTGATATCGAAAAGGTATTTCCGATCGCGAAGCCAGGGAAATCTTTATGATTGAACGAGCGGTAATTCTGAGCACCGGGGATGAGCTCACCACCGGCAAAGTTGTCGATACCAATTCCTCTGCGATTGCGGATCGCCTTTTTGCGGTTGGAGTTGAGGTTGCGGCTGTGCTCACGGTCTCTGACGATCGACAAAAACTCTATTGGGCCCTGCGCCAAGGAAGCGAGCTTGGG
>JAHKKJ010000085.1 GCA_020027655.1 Deltaproteobacteria bacterium
ATGGGCGAAGAGGCGGTGGAGCGCAAGGCGACTGGAAAAGAAGTCCAGCAGATGCGCGGTCTCGTCCTGGAAGCAATGGAAGGGGGCGCGTTGGGAATTTCTACGAATCGCAACGAGCGTCATATGCGCGAAGACGGCAAGCCGGTGGCCAGCCGATTAGCCGACGACGAAGAGCTTTTCGCGCTCTGCGACGTGTTGGCGGAGCGCAACGGCGGAACCATCGAGACAATCCTGGGGCGCAACAAAATCGAGCACTTTGAATTCTACCGCGAGCTGGCACATCGCACGCAAAGACCGATTCTCTGGCAGAGTCTGCAACATCGCTGGGCCGAGCCCAATCTCTGGCGCGAGCAGCTTGCCGCCGTGGAACCGATTTTCCGCGATGGCTACCAGGCCTATGGATTATCCCACACCGTGCCACTGGTCCGGCACTTCGAGCTCAAGAACTGCCAGGTTTTCGACGAATTCCCGACGTGGAAGAATTTGATGTTCCTGCCCCTGGAAGTGCGCAAGCAGGCGTTTGCCGATCCCGAAACCCGGCAGAAGCTGAGGGCGGACCTGGCAGACCCGCGTCCGACGAATTTCCATCGCCGCTGGGACATCGTTCGTGTGGAAAAGGTCGTGAAACCTGAAAACCAGAAATATGCCGGCAAGACGATTGCCGAGTTAGGCGCGATGCGTCATCAAGATCCGCTCGATGCCTTTTTGGATCTGTCGCTGGAAGAAGATCTAGGCACGGTCTTTTGGAATGCCAATAATGGCGGTGACAGCGACGCGATGGGCGAGATTCTCCGCAGCCCCTACGTTCTCGTCGGAACTTCCGACGCGGGCGCGCACGTTCAATTCGGCGCTGATTTCGGATACGGCACGATCCTCTTGGGCCTGTGGGTGCGCGAGCGGCAGGTGATGACCTTGGAGCAAGCCATTCACAAACTTACCTTCCATGTCGCGTCGATTTTTGGCTTACAGGATCGCGGTCTTCTGCGTCCAGGCTATGCGGCGGATCTGGCGATCTTCAATCCGAACACCGTGAATTCTCATGAACCTGAATGGGCCAACGACTATCCGGCGGGAAGCAAGCGGTTGATCCAGCGTTCCGAAGGCATGCACTATACGATCGTCAACGGCACCGTGATACACGAAGACGGCCGGATGAGTGGCGAGTTGCCGGGACAAGTTCTTCGCGGTCCGCTCTATCGGGAACAGAAAGCGGCGGCTTGACGATGGGAGTGACTTACATTCCAGTAGCTCGGGTGGGTGAGTTGGCGGCGGGAGCGATGAAGGAGGTCGATCTCGGCGGGCGCCAAGTTCTTCTGGCGTTTGTCGAGGGAAAGTATTTCGCATTCTCAAGGCAATGTCCGCACGAAGAAGCGGATCTCAAAACCGGGACACTCGAAGGCGGCAAGGTTCGTTGCACCAATCACAATTATTGCTTCGACCTCCGGACGGGCGAGTGTGTTCTGCCCCAAGGGGGTCCGCCGTTGACGGTTCTACCGGCGGAGGAGCGAGGCGCCGAGGTTTGCATCCGGCTGGAGTGGTAGAAAGTCCAACAGAGTACCGGTATAGTCTCAAGAATTCTCGATTTGGCGGGGAGACACGCTGTCAGTGTCTCCCCGTTGCCTTGTATTTCTCAAGAGCAGTGGACCTGTCACCTGCCGAAAGTCTAGCCAAGCTCTCCAATAAAAGGTAAATTTTCAGATTCGGCTCGTTGCTTTTTGGCGCTAAGCGCAGATTTTTGACATGGCTCAAGGCAATTGAAAGGAATCTCATGATCGAACCTCAATTCAGGCGAATCATCGGTATTGGTTTTTCTTCTTTAGTGCTTCTATTCGTGTTCTTTGCGGCCGGTGAAGCTCGCGCGCAAGACAAGAGCTTTTTGTGGCGGGTTCAGTCCGACAAAAGCAACATCTATATCTTGGGTTCCGTGCATTTCTTGAAGAAGCAAAACTACCCGCTGAACAAGACGATAGAAAAGGCTTTTGACAGTACCCAGAAGCTCGTGCTCGAGATCGACCTCAAAAGCGAGGATGCCGGGACGGTTCAGCGTGTGACTCTCGAAAAAGGCATCAATCGCGACCGCACTCTCCAGCAAAATGTTTCCCCGGAGACCTACAGTCTCGCGGAAAAGCGCGCGCAAGAACTGGGTATCGATATCCGTGCGCTGAGCCCGTTGAAGCCCTGGGTCGTGGCGCTGACCATGACCGCGTTGCAATTGCAGAAGCTCGGTTTCGATCCCAACTACGGCGTCGATCGTTACCTGGCCGAACGCGCGGTAAAATCTGGCAAAACGATAGTCGGACTAGAAACCGTCGCATTCCAAGTTGGGCTCATCGATCAGTTGCCTGAGAGAGACCAGGAATCGATGCTTCGTCAAAGCTTGAAAGAGATGGATCTACTGGACAAGGGGCTGGACCAGATTGTTCGCGCCTGGTCCACGGGTGACGTCACTGCCTTGGAGGGGTTGTTGCTGAGCGGTATGCGGGAGTATCCGGCGGTACATCAGACGATCATCGTCGATCGAAATCGGCGTTGGCTGCCGCGGATCGAGAAAATGATCGAGCAGGGTGAAAGTACGTTGATCGCGGTGGGAGCGGCGCATCTCATTGGCAAAGATGGGGTCATTGAGTTATTAAGGGCGCGAGGCTATACCGTGGAGCAGATGTGATGGAACCAGGAAAACACAATAAAAAGCAGATTCGTGTTGCTGATTGGATGACCGAAACTGTTCTCGCTGTCGAAACCTTCGATAGCATCAGCATCGCTCGCCAATTGATGGCCAAACACCGCATCAACCAGCTGCCGGTTCTCGATAACGACGTGTTGGTCGGAATCGTGACCGACCGTGATTTGCGCGACGCCTATCCGACGAGCATGATGATCGATCGCGGCAAAGCGATCGACCGATTTGCCGATTCCGTGACCGTGGAAGAGGTGATGAGCCACGATGTATTCACCGTGCGTCCAGACACGCCGCTCAAAAAGGCGGTCGGTCTTTTGCGGCGCCATCGGATCGGTTCGCTGCCCGTGGTTGAGAACAGGAGCTTGGTAGGAATTATCACGAGGAGCGATATCTTGGACTTCGTGTTGAGCGGGCTGAGCGTGCGGGCGCCTGCCAGCACCAACAGAAACAACAAAAAAACCACATCAGCCGGCCGGCGAACACTTGAAAAACCGCGCGATTAAAGCTGTACTGACAGATTGCTGAGAAACTGTTTTACAGGCTGCTCAAAAAGATCTCAGAGGGCACAAAATGGAATGTTGGAGTATTGGAATATTGGATTCTTGGGTTTTAAATGCATCACTCCATCATTCCATCCTTCCACTATTCCAATTTTTAGCAGCGGCCTGCTAGGAGAACCGAGTCATGGCGTCCTTTGACATAGTCAGCCGGATCGATCTCCAGGAGGTCGACAACGCGGTCAACATTACCAAGAAGGCAATTCTATCGCGCTACGATTTTCGCCAATCGAAAACGGAGATCACCCTCGACAAGAAGGAAAAAAAGATCCGCGTTACCACCGAAGATGACATGAAGATGAGAGCCGTACAGGATACGCTCATCGAAAACCTGGTCAGACGGAAAGTCGACCGAAAGTGTCTGGACGCCAAAGAGAGCCATATGGCGTCACAGGGCATGATCCAGCGCGAAATAGCAATCAAGGAAGGGGTTGACTCGGACACCGCTCGGAATATTGTGAAAATGATCAAGGACCAAAAGCTAAAGGTCCAAGCGGCTATCCAGGAGAATCAAGTCCGGGTGACAGGTAAGAAAATTGACGATCTTCAGACGGTGATTCAAATGCTACGCGGAGCCAACATTCCCATTCCGCTCCAGTTTATCAACATGCAGAGCTGAATAAAATCATTGCCTTAGGGGGAACAATCTTGGGATGTCTGGCAGATGCTGAAAAATTCTATTTTGCAGGCTGCTCAAGCAGCTGCCCGAAATCGCCTATGGCTGATCGCTTATAGCATATAGATGGAACCAAGGAACCATACGCTATAAGCCATACGCCATAAGCCAACTGAAGCGAGCGCAACGAAGCCTATGAGCCTTTTTCAGGAGCCTGGTAGTGGTTTCAACCAAGCGCGAGGAGAAAAATGATGGAAAAGATCAAAAAGAACGACGCCGAGTGGAAGAAAGAGCTGACGGACGAACAATTTCACATCACGAGGAAGAAAGGCACGGAGCCCGCATTCACCGGAGAATATTGGAATAACCATGAGAAAGGTATCTACCGTTGCCGCTGCTGCGGTAATGAGCTCTTTAGCTCGGATACCAAGTTTGATTCCGGAACCGGTTGGCCGAGTTTCTGGGCCCCCGTGTCGGAAGAAAATGTCACCGCTGAAGAAGACAATAGCTTCTTGATGCGCCGAACCGAGGTCTTATGCAGTAAGTGCGACGCTCATTTGGGCCATGTTTTTGACGACGGCCCACAGCCGACGAATCTTCGTTACTGTATCAATTCCGCTTCGCTGAAGCTGGACAAACGGAAATAACGACTGTTGCGGTGTATGGGGGAACGGGCTTTTCAGGACCAGGGCTCTGTCAGTCACTGTCACGGCTGCGGCGCGGATAACGAGAAGGGCTTGCAGATCAAGAGCTTCTGGGACGGAGACGAGGCCGTCGCCACCTGGAATGCCCAACCGCATCACTGTGGCGGAAGTAAAGATATCGTCAACGGCGGGATTGTTGCGTCACTGATCGACTGTCATAGCCTTAATTTAGCGATTGCGCAGGCCTATCGCGCTGAGGGCCGCCCCATCGGGAGCTTGCCCCGGATTGGGTACGTCACGGGAAATTTGAACATCTCCTATCTAAGGCCGACACCTATCGACGAACCTTTGCATCTGAAAGCCCGAATTACAAAAATTGAAGGGCGTAAAGCTTGGGTAAGCTGCACGTTGAGTGCGGCGGGACAAGTGTGCGCGACCGGGGAGGTGTTGGGGATCAGGGTGCAACGCGACTGAAACGTCGGGTTCAACGTTTCAGGTTCAAGGTTCAACGTGAATTCTTTGCACAACCAAAACTTTTGAATTTCCTGAAACCCGCATTAGACCTTAAACCCGGAACCTTGAACTTTGAACTGCTCGATCTAGAAAGAAAGCTACGATGGAATACACAACCCTTGGGAAAACCGGACTCAAAGTAAGCGTGGTCGGTCTTGGTTGCGGCGGCCCCAGCCGCCTTGGACTACGCAACAACTCGGACTCGCAGGAGCGCGCCATCGGAATTGTCCGACAGGCGATCGATTTGGGTGTCAACTTCATCGACACGGCGCAGTCCTATGGAACCGAAGGAATTGTCGGCAAGGCAATCGCGGGAATCCCGCGTGATCGGCTCGTTATCTCCACCAAAAAGACTCTCCCGGACGCTGGCCAACCAAGTCCCGAGAACGAAATCAAGAAAGGTTTGGAGCAAAGTCTGAAACACCTCGGCACAGATTGCATCGACGTCTACCATCTGCACGGCGTCGAGCCCAAGGATTATGACTTCGCCAGGGACCGGCTCATGCCGGCGATGCGGCGCTTGCGCGAGCAGGGAAAGATCCGATTTATTGGCGTCACCGAAGGTTTTGTCCAGGACACTTCGCACCAAATGCTCCAGCAGAGTCTCAACGAGGATTTGTGGGACGTGGTGATGGTGGGCTTCAATCTTTTGAATCCGTCGGCACGCAGGACCGTTTTCTCAGCGACTCAGGACAAACGTGTGGGCGTACTGAATATGTTTGCCGTGCGCCGCGCCTTGAGCCAACCGGATCGGCTGAAAGCAATCGTCGCAGATCTAATCCAGAAGGGAGCGATTTCTCGCGGCGTCATGAACGCCAAGGATCCTGTGGATTTTATGCTGAGGGAAAGTAGCGCAAAGACATTGCCTGAAGTTGCCTACCGGTTCTGTCGACATGAACGCGGTGTCCATGTTGTCCTGACCGGCACCGGCAATCCGGAGCACTTAAAAGCCAACGTCGAGTCGATTTTGAAACCAGCCCTGCCGGAGCCTGTGCTGCAAAAGCTCGAAGCGATCTTCGGCAACTTGGACACTCTCACCGGAAATTGAGCGACTCAACTCGCCTCTTCGTTTTGGAACAGCTTGGAATACTGTTCCCACGGCGCGGGGGAGACCTGAGCGGTCTTGAGATTCTCTTCGACGTGCGGAAGCTGTTTCATTCCCACGAGTGCCGTCGTAACACCCGGAGTCGAGCGCACGAATTGCAAGGCTCTTTGGCCATCCGTCTCCAAAGATTGAAAAGTGTCGTTGATAATGGACGGAAGGTTGCGGGTGAGCTGACCTTGCAACACCGAAGCGCTGCACATGACGGTGATGCCGAGTGCTTGCGCTGCTTCTAACGTCGTCAATTGTTTTCCCTCGAGCTGCTGATTGGAGAGAGATAAAGCCTCTGTCATGCCCAGGTTGAGAGGAAGCTGAATGACTTTGAAATGGTGGTTCTTTCCGCCGGCCTTGGAGGCGAGTTCTACCGTGTCGGCGAGAGATAGGTAGTCCTTCGCGGCTGGATCGTTGCGGTATCCGTTCCAGGTTGCGGCGCCGTACAGGCGGAGCTTTCCCGCCGCGACAGCACGCTCCAGCGCCTCAAAGGCGCGCAGCAATCGATCGCTGAATTCCTCCCGGGCAATCTTCCCGAGTTGCGTTTCGGGATTGTGAACGTAGTAGATGTCGACGCATTCCAAATCGAGATTACGCAGACTGCAATCCAGCTGGTTTAAAAGGTAACTCGGTGTCATGCAGTGGCATCCGGCGATGATGTCACCGAACTGCGCTACGCCGGGCCTGACGAACGTCGCCTCAAAATAACTCCGCATGTCGCTCGGCGGAACGGCATCGTAAGGAATAAAGCCGCCTTTCGTCGCTACGACGATCTCGTCGCGATTGAATCCCCGAGACATCAGCTCTTTCAGCGCGGTGCCGATGGAGCGTTCGCTGCGTTGGCAGCGGTAATTGATGGCGGTGTCGATGACATTGCAGCCCGATTCGACGGCGCGAACAATCGCGTCGTGGTAGAGCTTGTCGGTCTCCGCATCGTGATTGCCCAGATAAGTGCCGATGCCGATGGACGAGAGCCACAGTCCTTGAGACTGGCGAAAATGTCCGGACGGAATCTTCCCTTCGAAACGCTTGCGAAAGCGCTCCGTGCCTTCAGCCGTGGCTGATCCTTCAAGCTTCATCTTACACCTTTGCCGCCGCGAAAAATAAGCCCGTCCAATCCCAGCGCGCGGCCGGGGTTGGACAGTAGAAAGATGATCAGCGCGACGATGAACGTTTGTTGTTGGGCCATAGTCGCGCCGCCCCGGGCCATGCCCACCCCTAGGTAATAGTTAATCAACATGAACAGAGCGACGAAAGCGCTCAAGCGCGTCAGGAAACCGAGGAGCAAACAGCCACCCACGAGGATTTCACCAAACGTAACAAGATAACCGAATAGCTCTTGATGTGGCACCACATAGTCAATGAGAAATTTTTTGTACCACGGGTACAGGTCGAGAGTGGCCAGGTCGCCGATTTGCCGACCGACCCAATCGCCGCGCGGAAAATCCCGCTGAAACTTTCTGATTCCCTGCTGCAGCATATAGTAGCCGATGTAAATGCGCAGGAGGGCGATGTACCAAAGATAGGTCCTTTCCTTAAGGTTCATTTTGTTTCCCTGCGAGACAGACGGAGGGCGCCACCGGATTTTTGATTTGATCTCGAACAGGAGCTGAGAGTGAAAGACGTCTGAACATGAGCCGGCATGAGGCGGCAAACCCGCACCGAGCCACCCGCTAGAACGCGTCTTTAAGCTTCCGCACAGTTGCAAATACCGAAACTGGATCCAGCCGAAGACCGGGTGAACCGGCTTTCAAGCTTGCCTGGATTTCCTTGCTATCCCAGCGTAGGAACGGATTCGTGTGCTTTTCCTCTTCCATCGTCGAAGGAACCGTGGAGGCACCGCGCGTTCTTAGCCCCTGCACTCTTTCGAACCGGGAAATAAGTTTGTGATTTTTAGGTTCCAGCGTCATGGCGAAACGCAGGTTGCTTTCCGTGTATTCGTGACCGCAGTAGACTTTTGTATCGTCGGAAAGCCCCATGAGCTTCTTGAGGGACCCGTGCATCTGTTCCGGGGTTCCCTCGAAGAGGCGCCCACAGCCGGCAGTGAACAGCGTGTCGCCGCAAAAAAGATTATTACCAAAGAGATAAGCGACATGTCCCGTGGTGTGGCCCGGAATGAAAAGGACACTCCCGCGTACTTCCCCAATGACGATCTCATCTCCCTCTTCAACGCCGCGCGTGAGTCCCGGAATCCTTCCCTGATCGCTCTTGTGACCATAGACCTCGAGACTCCGCTTTGCCAGCAACCCCTCGTTGCCGCCGGTGTGGTCACGATGATGGTGGGTGTTGAGAATTGCTTTTAATGTGACCTTCTCCAGTTCGACGCGCCGCAAAACCGGTTCGGCTTCCGACGGGTCGACAATGCCCGCAGTATTGGTTTTTTGGCAGATGATGAGATAGCCATAATTGTCCCGAAGCAGTGGAATCTGAACGATTTTCATGATCGATTTTTTCTTTGCTCCTGATCGTGGGGTGGGAGAATGCCTTAGCAATATCGGATTTTGCCTGACTCTTCAATCATAAAATTCTGTTGTGTCAAAAAATTCTGTTGGCTGTAAGAAAACCCACGAGGGGTGCGGTTCCGACAAAGGGAAAAGGAGCGGCTGGAATCATTTAGTCAGGAAACCGGCTTTAGTAGCAAGAGCGAGCTTGCACTGAAAATCTTCGACCTTTTCATCAGAGCGGTCCGAGTGAGTTCCCCTTGACCCGACCTCGGTAAGTCTCCTATAGTCGGGCATCATGATTCGTGCCGGAGTCGGGCAATCCTCTAACCCATCGACGGAGCAGGCCGCTGAGCAAGTTGCTCTCGAAGCGATGGCCCAAGCGGGAATCTCGCGGGCCGACGCTGCGATAGTTTTTTTTACGGCGGAACATGCTCCTCACAGCCAAAACCTCCTGTCCACCCTGACCCGAGTGACTCGGAGCGACCGAATCGTAGGTTCCAGCGGCGCTGGAATCCTCACGGGCGCTGGTGAAATCGAGGGCCGTCACGGCTTGGCGGTGCTCGTGTTCGAGTCTGATAAAATTCAGAGCCGGCCTTTCCTATTTGAGCCTTTGCGCGAGCGTGATGAAGAAGTCGGGGCTAGAATCGCGCAAATGGTCGGTACGGATCAGAGCTCTTTGCTAGCTTTGTTCCCTGACACTTACAATGGCCAGCCGCACCAGTTGCTGCGCAGCATGGAGCAAAAGATCGGCTTTGTCCCTGTGGTTGGCGCCGGTTCCTCCGAGAGTGGAACGGCGCAGGCGACTTACCAAATTTGCGGTGAGCAGTGCCGCTCGAATTCCGTAGCCGGCTTGCAACTTTCGGGTTCCTTTGAAGCCGTCATCGATATCACGCAGGGCTGCCAACCGATCACGGAACCGATGGTCATTACCAAGGCCGAAGGAAATCTAATTTTTGAAATCAATGATCGCCCCGCTTTGGAAGTCTTCGCCAAACTCCTTAAAGGCCCTCTGGCAGAAGATCTAAGGCGGGCACTGATGTTCATTTTCGTCGGACTGCCGGCGGACCCGGATCAAGGGACTATCAGCCCCGGACAATATCTCGTGCGTAACATTATCGGATTGGATCCCGCGAAGGGCATAGTGGGGATTGCTGACCAGGTGCGAGAAGGACAGTCAATCATCTTTACCTTGCGCGACGGTCAACGAGCGCGGGAGGATCTGAATCAAATGCTGCAGCGGCAGGCTCG
Organism: Deltaproteobacteria bacterium; assembly: GCA_020027655.1. Taxonomy (GTDB): domain Bacteria; phylum Desulfobacterota; class Binatia; order UBA9968; family UBA9968; genus DAIRFP01. Next base: position 9,796 of record JAHKKJ010000085.1, read on the forward strand.
AAAACTAGAGGGGAGAACGCCGGCGTTTGGTCTATACTTTAATTGCTGCGCTCGCGGCAACTCCCTCTATGGCATGCCGGGCATCGACACGGCCTACATTCGGCAGGCGCTGGGCGACTTTCCGTTGCTCGGCACTTTCGGCGGCTATGAGCTTGCACCGCTGGGAACAAAGAATCATCTTTTCGCCTATACCGGCGTGCTGGCGTTGAT
>JAHKKJ010000086.1 GCA_020027655.1 Deltaproteobacteria bacterium
CGAAGAGACGTATTTCGACGTTTCGTATGATCCCATCAGGGATGAGAGCGGCCAGGTCGGCGGCATCTTCTGTATAGTCAGCGAAACCACTGAACGTGTGCTGAGCGAAAGGCGGCTGCGCACACTGCGTGATCTCGGCAGTCGCTCCTCTGAAACACGGTCAGCGGAGGAAGCGTGTGAGATCTCCGCCCAGATCCTCCAGAGCAACACAGCGGACATTCCCTTTGCGCTCGTTTACCTCTTGAATCCTGAGCGTACGGCGGCCTGTCTCGTGGCCGTTTCGAATCTTGATCGGAGCAGCGCTGCGGCGCCGCAGCAAGTTGAGCTTTCGGAGCAGTCCCCCGAAGCGAACTGGCCGCTCGCTGCAGTGGCACGAACCCAGCAACTGGAACATATCACAGACCTAGTGCAGCGTTTCGGACCACTTCCGGTAGGGCCGTGGCCGGAGTCCGCCGGTTCGGCGCTTGTGCTGCCCTTCGTTGCCCCCGGCCAGAAGCAGGTTGCCGGGTTTCTTATTGTGGGGGTTAACCCCCGCCGAGTGCTCGACGAGCAATACCGGGATTTTTTCAATCTCGTTTCGGGCCATGTGGCAAGCGCTGTGGCAAACGCGCGCGCTTACGAAGAAGAACGCAAGCGCGCTGAATCGCTTGCGGAGCTTGACCGCGCCAAGACGGCGTTTTTCTCGAATGTCAGCCACGAGTTTCGCACACCGCTCACCCTCATGCTGGGACCGCTCGACGACGTTCTGGCAAAGCCTGAGGGTCAGGTTTTACCCGAAAACCGGGAGATTCTAACCATCGCGCGCCGCAACGGCCAACGGCTTTTGAAGCTGGTGAACACTCTGCTCGATTTTTCTCGCATTGAGGCGGGCCGCATCCAAGCAGTTTATGAGCCGGTGGATTTGGCCGCTGACACCGCCGATCTGGCGAGTGTATTCCGTTCGGCGATCGAAAAGGCCGGAATGCGGTTAATCATCAACTGCCAGCCGCTTCCGGAGCCGGTCTATGTCGATCGTGATATGTGGGAGAAGATTGTTCTCAATCTCATCTCAAACGCATTTAAGTACACGTTGGAGGGCGAAATCCAGGTATCGCTCCGGGTCGAGGACACCTCCGCTATCTTATCGGTCTGCGACACTGGGACGGGAATCCCTGAGGCTGAACTCCCAAATATTTTCAATCGGTTTCACCGGGTTGAGGGTGCCAGGGGACGAACCCAAGAAGGTACAGGTATCGGCCTTGCGCTCGTCCAGGAACTCGCCAAGCTACACGGTGGAACAGTCGGGGTTGAAAGCATTTACGGAGAAGGTAGCACTTTTACTGTCACCATCCCGCTGGGCAAAGAACACCTTCCGCCGGACCGCATCGGCGCCCGCCGAACGCTTGACTCCACCGCTCTCGGAGCCGGCCCGTTCGTTGAGGAGGCGCTTCGGTGGCTACCGACAGCAGAAGATGAGAGCGGGAGAAGTGGAGACTGGGAGAAAGATGGATTACTCTCCCCGTCTCCCCGTCTCCCTGTCTCCCACTCTCGTATTCTCCTGGCCGACGACAACGCCGACATGAGGGATTACGTGCGAGGGCTCCTTAGCGCGAATTACCAAGTCATTGCTGTCGCTGACGGACAGCAGGCACTGCAGGCCACTGTCCAAGACAAACCGGACTTGGTGCTCGCGGATGTGATGATGCCGAACCTGGACGGTTTCGGTTTATTGAAGGCTCTGCGGGAAAATCCGGAAACGGTTTCCATACCGGTCATTATGCTTTCCGCTCGCGCCGGTGAGGAATCCCACGTTGAGGGCTTGGAAGCCGGCGCTGATGACTACCTGATTAAGCCTTTCAGCGCGCGGGAGCTGCTGGCCCGGGTCCGCGGGGCACTGGCTCTTGCTAAGGCCCGCGGCGAGGCCATCGATATCCTGCGCGAAAGCGAGAAGCGCATGCGGCAGCTCACCTCCCTGATGCCCGCAGCCGTCTACAGTTGCGATGAAGAAGGGCGGATCACGTTTTTCAACCGTCGCGCAGTGGAGCTTTGGGGACGCGAACCGAAACTGAACGATAGTGAAGAAAGGTACTGTGGATCATTTCGCGTGCTGGCCCCGGACGGTTCGCAGATTCCTCACAGCCAGGGAACTATGGCGATAGCCGTGAAAACGGGGAAGCCGGCTCGTAATGAAGAGGCTATGATCGAACGGCCTGACGGCTCCAGGATCATTCTCAGAGTAAACATCGACCCGTTGTATGATATTAACGGTCGTCTCTGCGGCGCGATCAGCGTCTTTGAAGACGTCACGGATTTGAAACAGGCCGAGCAAGCCAGCCGGCGGCTGGCGGCCATCGTCGAGTCTTCGGAGGACGCAATTATCAGCGAAACTCTCAGCGGAATTATTTCCAGTTGGAACCAAGCGGCGGAGCGGCTCTTCGGCTATGCGGCAAAAGAGGTGATCGGCAAACCCATTACCCTTCTCATTCCGCCGGAGCGCAAGGATGAGGAAACGAATATTCTTGAGCTTATCAGCCGCGGCGAGCGCATCGAACACTATGAGACGGTTCGGCGGCGCAAGGACGGAGGTCTGCTGGACATTTCCCTGACCGTGTCGCCCATCAGAGATGCCCAGGAAAGCATCGTCGGCGCGTCCAAGATTGGCCGCGATATCACGCGGCGCAAGCGCGTTGAGGTCGCGCTCCGTGAGAGCGAGCAGCGGCTGCGTCTGGCGACGCAGACCGGTAAGCTTGGCGTCTGGGATTGGGACATCGTCACCAACCAGATCTCTTGGAGTGATTCGCTGTACGCCATTCACGGCGTGAGACCGGATCAGTTCGACGGTACGGTGGAAGGGTTTACTGCGCTGGTTCATCCTGAGGATCAAGGGTTAGTGTCAGCGGCGATTCAGCGCACGCTGGACAGCGATGTGCCCTACGAGCTGGAGTTCCGCGCAGTCCGGCCCGACGGCACGGTCGTGTGGCTTTTTACCAGCGCCGCGGTCCTGCGCGACGGCGGCCGGCCGGTTCGGATGCTCGGCGCCACCATGGACATCACCCAGCGCAAGCGCACAGAGGACGCACTGCGCCAGAGTGAAGAGAAGCTACGCCAGCAGGCTCAGGAACTGGAACAACAACTGATCATGTCGGGGCGCCTAGTTTCCCTCGGCGAGGTGACGGCTTCCATGGCCCACGAGTTCAATAATCCCCTCGGAATCATCATGGGCTTTGTGGAGGACATGTTGAGCGGCATGGACGCGGCCGATCCCAACTATCGCGCTTTGCAAATCATTGACGAGGAGTCGAAGCGGTGCCGGCAGATCGTCAGAGATCTGATGGAATATGCCCGGCCAAGGAGCACCGAGTTTTGCTCGACCTCGATAGCAGATGCAATTGAAAAAACGCTCCAGTTGGTGGAGAACCGTCTCTACAAACAGAAAGTCGCCATGGAGAAAAAGCTAGAACCGGATCTACCGCGTATTCAGGCCGATTCGCAGCAGCTGGAGCAGGTTCTGGTGAATCTTTATTTAAACGCGATTGACGCCATGCCTGAAGGCGGTAAGCTGATTGTGGAAGCAAAAATAGCGCAATCCGACGGCATACCCCCGGTAACGGTGATAACGGTGGCGGATACCGGTTTTGGTATTGCGGAGACCGATCTGCCAAAGATTTTTCAACCGTTTTTTACCGCCAAGAAAAGAAGAGGAATAGGCTTAGGACTCCCCATCTGTCAACGGATCGTCACGAATCACGGCGGGCGAATCGAAGTCGATAGTGAGCCGGGCAAAGGGACAATCTTTAAGATTCATTTGCCTTCCGAGCAGAGGACGACAACGGAGTCGCAGGAGCCGGCAAGCACACCTGAAATTTCATCACAAATTTCTACGGCAAGAACGCTATCCTAAAAACCAATTGAAGCTTGCGCCGGAGAATTTTGGCTCTCCGTTCAGAGTTTCCAGATAGACAAACCCATATTCATCTGTCAGAATTTTTGTAGACGCTGCGATTCAAAAGCGATCGCGCTAAGCGCAACTTTTGCTTTAAGAATTTCATCAAACAGCTTTCTGGCGGATATTTCGAATTCGCTCCGCCACACCCGGAAAACTAAAGAAAGAAGGTAATTAAGATCAATGGGGAGCCATGAAACCGCAAGTCTCCTGACCGATAACGATCTTTTCCTCTTTAACGAGGGCAGTCATTTTCAGCTTTACGACAAACTGGGCGCCCATGTCGTCAATCACGAAGGTGTCAGCGGCACTCAATTTGCTGTCTGGGCACCCAATGCCGCTCAGGTTTTTGTCATGGGCGATTTCAACGGCTGGAATAAGCACAGCGACCCTCTCCAACCCAAGGGGCAGTCAGGCATCTGGGAACGGTTTTTCCCCGGAATGGGTCACGGGACACTTTACAAGTATCACATTGTTTCTCGCTTTAACGACTATCGAGTGGACAAAACGGATCCGTTTTCGATTTTCAATGAGATACCGCCAAAGACGGCGTCCATCGTGTGGAATCTCGATTATCAGTGGGGCGACCAAGGATGGATGACATCGCGCCGTCAGCGCAACGCTCTCGATAAGCCCATGGCGATTTACGAAATGCACGTTGGCTCCTGGCGGCGGGTGGCCGAAGAGAGTAATCGCTCGCTGTCCTATCGCGAGCTGGCGCCGGAACTGGCGGACTACCTGGAACGGCTTGGATACACGCACGTGGAGTTTCTGCCCGTCATGGATCATCCGTTCTTCGGCTCCTGGGGCTATCAGATCACCGGCTACTTCGCTCCTTCCGGCAATTATGGCACACCGCAGGATCTCATGGTCCTCGTCGATACTTTGCACCAGCGCGGCATCGGCGTGATCCTCGATTGGGTGCCGTCACACTTCCCCGCCGATGAGCATGGCTTGGCTTTCTTCGACGGAACACATCTGTACGAGCATGCCGACCCCCGCCAGGGCTATCATCCCGAGTGGAAGAGTTACATCTTCAACTATGGCCGTAAAGAGGTCCAAAGTTTTCTCATCAGCAACGCCCTCTTCTGGCTCCGCTACTACCATATAGACGGATTGCGCGTCGACGCGGTTGCCTCAATGCTCTATCTGGACTACGCCCGTAAACCAGGCGAGTGGATTCCAAACCAGTATGGCGGGCGGGAAAACATCGAAGCAATTAATTTCCTGCGACGGCTGAACGAAGAGGTGTATAAGAACCATTCGGACGTTCAAACCATCGCTGAGGAATCGACTTCGTGGCCGATGGTGTCAAGGCCCAACTATGTAGGGGGTCTGGGATTCGGTCTCAAGTGGGACATGGGCTGGATGCATGACACGCTTGAATACATGAGCCAGGATCCTATCCACCGGCGCTATCACCACAATAGGCTTACGTTTCGGATGATTTATGCGTTTCATGAAAATTTCGTCTTGCCGCTATCCCACGACGAGGTTGTCTACGGCAAACGTTCACTGATAGGAAAGATGCCCGGTGACGACTGGCAAAAGTTTGCCAATCTCCGGGCGCTATTCGGCTATATGTATGCGCAACCAGGAAAGAAGCTGTTGTTCATGGGCGGCGAATTCGGCCAATGGCGGGAGTGGGTGCATGACGGCAGCTTGGACTGGGATCTAACGGGCTATCCGCTGCATGCCGGACTGCAAAGGTGGGTACAAGACCTCAATCGCCTTTATCGCAGTGAGCCCGCGTTACACGAAATGGATTGCGAGCCGGCGGGTTTTGAATGGATCGACTGTGACGACGCCGATAGCAGCACGGTAACGTTGATCCGCAAAGGGAAATCGAGCTCGACGATTATTCTGGTGGTCTGCAACTTTACGCCTGTACCGCGCTACAGTTACCGGCTCGGGTCCCCGCGGAGCGGATTCTGGCAGGAGATATTGAACAGCGACGCAGGCGAATACGGTGGCAGCAACATGGGAAATCTCGGCGGAGTAGAGACGGTTCCCGTGCCGCTCCATGGCCGCCCCTATTCTCTCACGATCACCTTGCCGCCGCTGTCGGTTTCCTTTTTTAAGAACCAAGAATAAAGAAAACACCGGAGGATGTCGGAGGTCTAAGCGCTTGTCGTTAACCTGCCCATGAAAATTGCGATGCTGTCATCCGAGATCGCCCCCTTCGCCAAAACCGGCGGCTTGGCTGATGTCCTCGGAACGCTTTCCGTAGCGCTTGAAAGGCGCGGGCATGAGATTTCCTTAATCATGCCCGCCTATCGCTGCGTACTCAACGGGCCTTTCGCACTGGACGAGACCGGGATGCAATTGGCTGTTCCGCTGGGGGCATCAGCCAAAGAGGCTTCCGTTCTCGAGGCCCGGCTGGGGCAAAACGTGTGCGTATATCTGGTGCGCGCCGACCGTTATTTTGACCGCGACTTTCTATACGGCACACCTTATGGCGATTATCCCGATAACGCGGAACGGTTCGCCTTTTTTTGCCGTGCCGCGTTAGAAATTCTCCGCAAGCATCCCGTCGAAATCGTCCATTGCCACGACTGGCAGACGGCGCTGGGGACTGTCTATTTGAAAGCCCAAGGCTCTCGCTACCCTGAAATTGCCTCGGTCAAAACCGTTCTGACCGCACACAACCTTGGCTTCCAGGGAATTTTTCGGGAGTCGAACTGGCCCTTACTGGACCTTGGTCGCAGCTATTTCAGCCCGCAGCACTTGGAGTTTTATGGTAACATCAATTTTCTTAAGGGCGGCCTGATCTTTGCGGATAAGATTACTACCGTGAGTCCGACTTACGCGCAGGAGATCATGAGCGCGGAACAGGGCTTTGGCTTGCAGGGGATATTGCGGCAGCGTGCGGCCGATGTGACGGGAATTCTCAACGGCGTAGATTACAACGAATGGAACCCGGAAACCGATCCCTTTATCGCTAGACGATATAGTGAGAATGACCTCACCGGGAAGCGGATCTGCAAGGACAAACTGCAAGGGAGCCTGGGTCTTCCGGTCAAGTCCGCGGTACCGCTGTTCGGCATGGTTTCTCGTTTAACGTCCCAGAAAGGCTTCGACCTCGTCCAGCAGATTTTTGATCAGATAATGGAGCGGGAGCTTCAACTGGTCCTTTTGGGCAGCGGCGAATTGCGCTATGAGGATTTTTTTGCGACCGCTGCCGCCCGTTTTCCCGAAAAATTCGCCGTGCGCATGGGTTTCGACGAGGCCTTAGCGCATCGAATCGAAGCGGGCGCGGACATTTTCTTGATGCCGTCGCTTTACGAACCCTGCGGCCTCAATCAGATGTTCAGCTTGAAGTATGGTACAATTCCGATCGTCCGGGCAATCGGCGGGCTAAAAGATACGGTGATCGACTATGACGCCGAGCCCGGCAAGGGTACCGGCTTTGTCTTTGACAGATACGAGCCCAACGCGCTATGGGAGAGCATCGAAAGGGCATTACGGGTTTTTACGGAGAACCGATCGTGGACCGCGCTGATCCATCGAGCGATGCGCATGGATTTTTCATGGGATCGCTCAGCTCAAGCATACAGCAACCTGTACGAACAGCTTTTGCGTTGAGGAGGTAACAAAATCGAGGTGCAATGATGTATGTCTTGGGAATTGTTCTCGCCGGCGGCAGGGGCGAGCGTCTCTATCCCTTGACGGCACACCGAGCGAAGCCCGCTGTGCCGTTCGGAGGCCGGTATAGAATTGTCGATTTTGTCCTCTCCAACTTCGTGAACTCCGGCATCCTTTCGATCTACGTTCTGACCCAATTCAAAGCGCAGTCTTTGCTGGAGCACCTGGACAAGGGCTGGCGAACCACTGATTTTTTAGGAGATCACTTTATCACGTCGGTTCCTGCCCAGATGCGTATGGGCAAGGATTGGTACCAAGGCACGGCCGACTCGGTTTATCAGAACTTGTATTTGATTGAGCGACACAGACCCCGGCTTGTGGCTGTCTTCGGCGCAGACCATATCTACCGGATGAACATCCGTCAGATGATCGACGAGCACCAAAAAAAAGGTGCCGATGTCACCGTCGCGGCGTTACCGGTAAGAATTGAAGAGGCACATCAGTTTGGGGTTATAGAAGTCGACCCCGATTGGCGGATCGTCGGCTTCGAGGAGAAACCGAGCCAACCGAAATCGATCCCCGGTGAACCCGACTCGGCACTGGTCTCCATGGGCAACTATCTGTTTAATAGCGACACGGTGATTGAGGCTCTAACGGAAGACGCCAGGCTGGAATCGAGTAACCATGACTTTGGCCGCGATATCCTGCCATCGCTGATTAGTGAAAAGGGAGTCTACGCCTACGACTTTCGCAAAAACCGCGTTCCGTCTACGCAGAAAGGCGAGGAGCCCAGTTATTGGCGCGATATCGGAACCATCGAAGCTTACTACGAGGCTAACATCGATCTCTGTTCTGTGGATCCTTCGTTCAATTTATATAACCGCGGCTGGCCGCTTCGAACCACGGACTTTGGCGATCCGCCGGCCAAGTTCGTCTTTGACTGGGGTGATCGCAAGGGTATGGCCTTGGACTCCATCGTCTCTCAGGGAACCATTATTAGCGGCAGCGTGGTCAAGAACTGCGTTGTCGGCCGCAATGTCAGAATTCATAGTTACAGCCAAATCGAAGGCTCGGTGATTATGGACTGGGCGGAAATCGGCCGGGGTTGCAAGATTCGCCGAGCGATTATCGACAAGTCGAACGTCATCCCCCCGAGGACTGAAATTGGATACAATATCGAGCAAGACCGCCAGCGCTACTTTGTCTCCGAAAGCGGGATTGTGGTGATCGGACGCGGCGAGCGCAGAACCAGCTGGGTGATGACCGGTCAATAGTAACCGCAAGGATTCTGACTCGGATAGCACGTCGGACGACACCGAGACCTGTTGAAAAAGTTTACCATCAGAGTCAGGCCGTGATTTAGCTCCCCATGGAACGCTACATTTGCATTCACGGCCATTTCTACCAACCCCCGCGCGAGAACCCCTGGCTCGAAAACGTCGAATTGCAAGATTCGGCATACCCTTATCACGATTGGAACGAGCGCGTTACGGCGGAGTGCTATGCGCCGAATTCCGTGTCGCGGATTCTCGACGGCGACAACCAAATCATCCAGCTCGTCAACAATTACTCCAAAATCAGTTTCAACTTCGGCCCTACCTTGCTCTCTTGGCTTGAAGCGAAAGCGCCGGATGTTTATGACGCGATACTCGAGGCCGACCGGGAAAGTCAGAAAAAATTTTCCGGGCATGGCTCCGCTTTAGCCCAGGTCTACAATCACATGATTCTTCCCCTGGCTAACGCGCGCGATCGGCGCACACAGATTCTGTGGGGCATCCGTGACTTTGAACGACGCTTTAAGCGTATGCCGGAGGGCATGTGGCTGCCGGAAACGGCTGTGGATCTCGAGAGTCTGGAGATCCTCGCCGAGCTAGGGATTCGTTTCACCATACTTGCGCCGCACCAAGCCGACCGGGTCCGTACCATCGGCGGCCGGGTTTGGCGCGACGTCAGCGGCTCTCAAATCGACCCCACGCAAGTCTACGAACAACGGTTGCCTTCGGGGCGAAAGATTGCCCTGTTTTTTTACGACGGACCGATCGCTCGCGCCGTCGCTTTTGAAGGACTGCTCTCCAGCGGCGAGGACCTGGCCAACCGGCTCGTCGGAGCGTTCTCTGATCAGCGCAGCCGGCCCCAGCTCGTCCATATTTCTACGGACGGTGAAAGTTACGGCCATCACCACCGTTTCGGCGACATGGCTCTCGCCTACGCCTTGAACACCATCGAGTCCAATCAATTGGCACAACTTACGAACTATGGCGAATACCTCGAACGGCATCCCCCGAGCCACCAAGTGGAGATCATCGAAAAAACCTCCTGGAGTTGTTTTCACGGTATCGATCGCTGGTGGAGCAACTGCGGCTGTAACTCCGGCGGCCATCCCGACTGGAACCAGGAGTGGCGCACCCCACTGCGCGATGCGCTGGACGGCTTGCGCGACTCGCTCGCTTT
>JAHKKJ010000509.1 GCA_020027655.1 Deltaproteobacteria bacterium
TTTTTCCAAAGGAGACCCCAATTTCGAAAAGGAGAAGTGAAATGGCGCGGCAAACAGTGCTCAGCGCGTGTGGGCCGGCGGCAGTGATGGTTGCTCTTTTGGTCAATCAGGCGCCAGTTGAAGCGCAGGCATTGAACGAACTCATCGCTGGAGCAAAAAAGGAGCCTGAGATTGCATTCATTGCAGGTGCCACCACCTTTGGGGGCCGGCAATCCTTTTCGGAGATCCAGGCCGCGTTCAACAAAAAATTTGGCCTGAATGCGCGGATTAACTTTACGGCCGGACCGAGCATGCCGGCGATGGCTGCCCGGATCATCACAGAGGCCAAAGCGGGCAGAAAATCATCCACCGACGTCCACTTGGGTCCACCGGCGACCCATGCGGAACTCCATAACGAACGGCTATTGGAGCGAGTCGACTATTCGAGAATATTTCCCTGGGTGACGAAGGAAATGGAGATTCTTCCAGCGGAGACCGTGCTGGTTTATACGTCGCTGCAAGGGATATTGTACAACTCGAATCTATTACCTAGGGACAAAGCGCCGAAGGTGTACGAAGATCTAGTCCATCCGGAGCTCAGTCGAAGTTGGGCGGGAAAAATGGCGATTCCGCCGTACACCTCCTGGTTGGTCGAGTTGTCCCTGATTTGGGGTGAAAAAAGAGTGATAGAATATGTTCGAAAGCTAATACCTTTAAGCGCAGGTCAGGTGCGCTACGGTGAGATCGAAGAGCGAGTGAGCAGCGGGGAGTTTCTCGTCACGGCCAATAGCGGTTCGGCGGTGGAAGGGATGTGGGAGTGGCAGGCAAAGGGAGCCCCGCTGGTTGGTGTGACCGCCTCCGACCCGGTTCTGACTTCATACTTTCAGCTCGGTGTGCCCAAGAACTCTGCGCATCCCAACTTATCCAAGCTGTTTGTTGCCTTTATGGCGTCCCCGGAGGCGCAACGAATCGTCGACAAGTATGAGAAGCGGTCATCCCACCTCGTGGAGGGAACTCGGATGGCCAATTACGTAAAGGAAAATCGTCTGAAGCTTCAATCCCCTGGCGATTTGATCGCTTCGTTTCATGAAGGTAAGGGTCTCGAGTTTAGGGCCGAGCTCACCAAGATGCTCAAGCAATGAACGGCCGGTGGAAAAGCTCCGCAGCAATGTTTGCGCTAGTGTGGCGTTCCCTAAATCCGTTGAATCACTGCGGGTTTGATTTCCCGTAGCTTGCTGCGTAAACAGCTATTCCCAGACCTCTTAGAGTCTGTCATTCCCGAATGCTTTTATCGGGAATCCAGGCGAGACCGGAACTGGACCCCCGACTAAAACATTCGGAGGTGACGCCTTTGGGATAAATTCTCATCGCTATGTTCTGATACCCCGTCAGCTTGCTGCGGGGTAGTTGATTAATTCGGGTTTCATTGCAGGCAAGCCGGCGATTTCTCCAGAGGCGGATCAGCCTCAGGCTGAAGCTAGCGCGACCCGGAATCCAGGAAAAATCAAAGCTTCGGGATATCTGCTCGCGTGAGCTCCCGCATTCAATTTGCGAACTTAGTTCCAGAACGCGAGACAGTCTCCCCTACCTCTTCAGGGCCTCGTCAATCACCTTGAATGCCCCTTGGAGTTCCCTGAATTCCGAACGATAAACGGACATGAATTTGTCGCCCGGCTTAGGCTTGTAAGGCTCAACCGTGGGATCTGGTGGGACATCTTCCCTCAAACTGAAGACCGGATCGATTCTCAAAAAATGCTTTTGATAGTGAGTCTGGCCTTCCCGGGAAAGGAGCCAATTGACGAATACTTTCGTCGCATCCGGATGGGGGAGCTGGCTCATGATGCTGAGTGATCCCTGGGTGGCGCGCATGTAGATCCCTTCCTTAAATCCTCGTGGCTCGAACCGGCCCAGAGGCAAGCCATGCCTCATAGCCGCCTGCACCTCGCTGGCGGACGGCGCCAGGGCGATGGCAAATTTTCCCACAGCGAGCCAGTCCACGAGCTGGCGGCCTTCTCGCGACAAGGTGATATCCATCTCACCAAAGAGTTGTCGTAGGAACTTGGAGCCCAGATCCGGATGGTAGTATGCGAACTGAAGAAGTCCGCTGGGGAAGCCGGGCAGCTTGGGATCCATCGCAGCGATCTTTCCTTTCCACTTGGGCTTGAGCAGATCCCAATAGGAACTAAACTCCTTCGGGTCCACAAGCGTGGTGTTGTAGGCCATATCCGAGCGGACCAGCCCTTCAAAGACGAAGATGTATTTGCTTTCTGGATCGGCATACGGATGCTGTCTCCGGAACCAGTTTGACTGGTCCCTGACCTCAGGCAAAATCAAAACAGGCTGGACCGGCTCCATAATTTTGGCCGGGTAGAAAACGTCCAGCGGAGTCCCCGATGCGCCCAGGTACAAGTCCGTAAGGAATTTTCCCGCCCTCCTTTCTCCCATGATTCTTGAACTTAGTTCGCCTCCTCGTCCTGTGACCGACATGACTTTGATCCCAGGGTGGCGTTTATAGAACTCGGCGAAGACCTCATCGAAGGGTCCTCGGGTGTGGTAGATCGTGACCTGCCGATCCTTTTTGGCTGCCTCGACGCTCTGGTTCCACTCCGTTTCCCATGTTGGTTTGGATTCGCCCGCCTGGCCGGAGGTCAGCCAAAGCCAAAAAAGAAATCCGCAGCCCAAGGCTGCTTTGCGAGAAAACCTCATGATTCCTTTATTCCCTACTTTGTAATGATCGCACGCAGGGGCCACAGGGTGGCCCAAACGACGACCGAGGCGCAATTGCCGGCAGCTTTTTTTTCCTACAAGACAGCTCGTTTATCACGTTTTCTGAATTGCGAAAATAAGAAAACAAAAAACTGAGCGGCGTCTTACAGATTAATGGGCAATCGGAATTGACGGTGGGTGTCGAGGCGTCGCGAGGTCAGGTTTCGTTTCTATCTAGACAATCTTAACCGCCCCTCTCCGCTACGCTGCCCGGGCTTCGGGAGCCGGAGTGACGGTCCGGCTCACTATCGGGCTTTCGTCAGAGAGGGTTTAGAGAGCCGACCCTGGGAGAAATTAAGGGGGGCAGATATATCTGGGAAGCGAGAGTTTTATTGAGAAGCATGCTCGCGCAAACAAGCAGCAGACGGGAGAACAGTCATGTCATCCTCCGACGAGCATCGATGCGCCACCGGCCCCAACCTTTTCCACTTTGTCTCACGCTGAAGAATTCCTGGATGAATTAGGAAGGATAAGTCTCATTCCATCCTTGCGCTTTCCTCCTTCATCCTTTTCTTAGGCACCTATATCGCCGCGCTTGACGAAGCGTCAAGGCCAAAGAGTCTGTCGTGACCGTATTCCGGCCTGGATTTATCCCCTTTTTCTCCGGCTCAGTCCGGAAATGCCGGAGAGTTTCGTTCTCTTGACTCCTCGCTTCGATTTCCACTATTTGTACGGCGACTGGTCGGAGCAGTATCTGAACATAGAAAGGAGCGGCAACAGGCATGGCTGAAGTAACGCTTGAAATGGCAGAAAATGGGGTCAAGGCGGCGCAGGCAAAGGCGCGGGAGCTAGGAACCCCAATGTCGGCCGCTGTGGTCGATGATGCGGGTCGCTTGGTCTTGTCCGCTCGCGGTGATGGCACTGGATTTTTCACTCCTGAAACTTCCCGTGCCAAAGCTGTTGCGGCGGCGGCGTTTCGACGCCCGACCAAGGACATGGCGAATCTCCGGGAGTCGGCGCCGGCCTTCTGGGGCAATGTTGCTGCGGTGCTGGGCGGCGAGGCTCTTCCGAGCATTGGAGGGGTGCCGATTATCTCTGGCGGAAAGGTGATCGGTGCTGTCGGTTGTGGTGGCGGCACTGGCGAGCAGGATCACCTGTGTGCTGAAGCCGGAGCGGCTGCGATAAGCGATAAGTAAGAGCAGACATGCATTATGAAAAACTAAATGCAATCGAATGAGTCGCGCAAAGGCGCAAAGGACGCCAAGGGAATCTGAAGCCAGAAAAAACTCGAAGTCCAAAATTCGAAACAAATCCAAATGATCAAAAAACA
>JAHKKJ010000510.1 GCA_020027655.1 Deltaproteobacteria bacterium
AATAGCCCCAGGTCGAGTTCAACATTCAACGTTCAAGGTCCAAGGTCCGAAAGGAGCTGGTACGTTTAATCCGGAACATTGAACCTTGAACCCATTCGCCAGGCTCAGGGCAGGCTTTGAACGTTGAACTCACGTGCAGGTGTTATCCGCCACTCCGCGGGCCGCGCAAAACATCGTCCAGCAGAGATCGCGGCGCCGCAGTCGGCTTGCCGTTAGCATTGACAAATATTCCCAGTGAATAGTCCCGCGCCAGGAGCGTTTTACTTCGGACTTCGTAGATTTCGTGAATCCATGCGCCGCGCACTTTGCCGACCTCGCAAATCCAGCTCACGATCTCGATCTCATCGTTGTCGCGCGCAGGACTAAAATATTCGATCTCGTGGCCTCCCTGGAAAACCATCCAGTCTCCAGCGCGCAACTGGTCCAGCGGATGGCCGGCCAAGCGTATCGCATTGTAGTACGCCTGCTCGATCCAGTTGAAAAAGACCGTGTGGTGCGCCCGCCCGAGGGGATCGAGCTCATAGCTTTGCACCTGACGCCGGTAACAATACCGGTAGCAATCCTCCACCGTACGTGACTTGTAACCGCGAATTCCGAGGTCCTCTTTTTCGCCTCTCGGAGAAAGGGCGATTTTGATTTCTTCCGGTAGACGCACCGGCCGCCCGCTTCTCGAATCTATGTAAACCCACAGCGCCCGGCCGCGCGCGACCCGCGCTCCGTCTATAATACAGGTGACGTCGTATTCACGAATGCAGGTGGACCTGCCGCACTCGGATATCCAGGTTGTCACCTCAAGCTCATCGCCGTAACGGACCTGCAGGTAATAGCGAATCTCCAAGCGGCGGATCACCCAGGCGACGCTGCGCTCCTCATACCACTGAAGCGAATATCCAGCGTCCGCTGAAGCCTGAATGGCGGCTTCCTGCATGTACTTAACGCAGACTGCGTTGTTGAGATGTCCGAAGGAGTCAAGCTCATCATGGCGAACACGGAAACGGTAGGCAAAATCGCGCGCCATCGAAAACTCGTGGGCGTTCATTCCGGAGCAACTATCACGCTTCCGCTCGGAGGGTTTCCAGCGCGGAGCGCCGGAAGATTCCCCAACAACCCAAGGCGCCGGCGAGAACCGTGATAACGGTGACCAGCATCGGCACCGAAACCACGGCCCCAACCGAAAGAGCGGCCGCGGTTTTGAAAAAGTAAAAGCTCAGCGCCCAGCTCGACAGAATGGCAAGCAGCGAGCCGGTCACGGCGGAAATCAATCCCAAGAATACATATTCCGCGATCACGCTGGTGACAATTTGCCGTCGCGGCGCGCCGAGCGTCCTCAGCAAAATACTTTCCTTAACGCGCTGGGAACGGCTGCTGAGCACGGCGCTGGTAAGCACGGCGCAACCGGTGAGGATGGTAAAAAGAGCGACGACGCGAATCGCGTCGGAAACTCTCCCAAGTATGGAATCGAGAGTATTGAGGACGAGGGTCAAATCGATGACGGAGACGTTGGGAAAACGCTCCACAACGGCGCGCTGAAGATTCGCGGAGGAGGCGGCGGACTCCGCTCGAGCCACCACGGCATAGAACTGCGGAGCATTCTCCAGCACGCCCTCCGGAAAAACCACGAAGAAGTTAGGCTGCACGCGCTGCCAATCGACTTCCCGCAGGCTGGCGACGCGAGTCCGCAGCGAAACCCCTTGAATCTCGAACTCCAATGAATCGCCGATACCCACACGCAGTGTTTCCGCGATACCCGTCTCGAGAGAGACCGGTATCGGTTGCGAGTCGCCGCCAACCTTTCCCTGCCACTTTCCCGCGACGATCTGCTCGGTGCCGACGAGCCGGCTCCGATAGGTCGAGCGATATTCCCGGCGCAGCGCCCACGATGGAATCCTCGAGCTGGTATCAGCGCGGAGTTCTTCGACTCTTCGGTCTTTGACCGCAGATAGTCGCATGGTCACCACCGGCACCTCGGTATAAAGGCCGAGATTAAAGGATTGCATCAGCTTCTCGATGTTTCGTCGCTGTTGTTGCTGCACGTCGAAGAGCACCAGATTCGGCTCCCCCTTGCCGCTTCGTTGCACGACCTGGCTCATCAACGCGCCACGAACATTGTAAAGTGTCACGAGCAGAAAAGTCCCCAAACCGATGGCAAGCATTACCGCGGTGGTCTGATTGTTGGGTCGGTGAAGATTGGCCAACCCCTGGCGCCAGGGAAAGGACAAAAATCCCGGGGCTACCTTGCTCATTAGAACCGCCACACCCCGGGCCACGGCCACCAGAAGTCCGAACGCGAACGTCACTCCTGCGGTGAACCACAGGCCAAAGAGCCAGCTCGCGGTGGTAATCACGGCGAAGCCGGCGACCGCCGCC
The DNA here is from genome assembly GCA_020027655.1 of Deltaproteobacteria bacterium. Classification (GTDB taxonomy): domain Bacteria; phylum Desulfobacterota; class Binatia; order UBA9968; family UBA9968; genus DAIRFP01. The sequence continues at coordinate 2,368 of JAHKKJ010000510.1, forward strand.
AGGATGGCGGAAAAAACCAACCAGAGCAGCGGATCCTTGTAGCGTTGACCCGCTTCATAGGAAGAACGAAGAGCAAGCAACGGCGAGATCTTGCGGAGGGGCAGCAAGGGAATAAGACAAAAAAGCAGCGCCGTGCTCAGACCGACGAGCAAACCGACGACGATCCCAGAGGGCGCAATGACCATCACGGCATTCACGGGAAGAAAATCCTTGAGCGCTACGGGAAGCAAAAAGCTCAAGGAAGCGCCCAGAAGCGCTCCAACGATCGAGCCGCCGAAGGTTAGCATCAGCACTTGAATGAGATAGACCATTACGGTTTCAGCCGGATTGGCCCCAATACAGCGCAGCACCGCCACTGAAGCGGTTTTTTCTTTGGCGTAAACGTGGACGCCGCTGGCGACGCCCACTCCGGCAAGCAACACGGCAACGAAAACCGCCAGCCTGAGATAGCGGGAAAGATTTTCTATGGCAGCCGAGATGGCGGCCGTGCGCCGGCTCACCGTGTCGGCCTGCAGCTGCAGGCGCTGCAAATCGGGCGAGATGCGCTGCACCAGTTGGTCGACGTCCGCTTGAGCATCCAGCTTGAAATACACTCGGTAGCGAACCAGGCTGCCCCTTTGAATAAGTTGGGTGCTGTCTAAATAAGCGATGGGAATATAGACCCGCGGGCTGATCAAGGAAAAAGCCAGAGTTTCTCCGGGAATCTTGCGAAGCTTCCCCGCGATGCGAAACTCTTGATCGCCGATTTTCAAACGATCCCCCATCCGCGCCTTGAATTGCAACATGACGTTTTCATCCACCAGCGCATTCGGGCCATCCTGAAACTGTTGAACTGCCGATAGAGGTTCCGTCTCTAACGCCCCGTAATAGGGAAACTTTCCGCTAATGGCTCTGACCTGGACGAGGCGAGAAGCGCCGCTGCCGGGAAAGTACGCCATGGAGGCAAACCCGATCTGGCGCGATTGATCGCCGCCGAGCGAAGCAATCAGGGCTTCGGCTTCCTGAGAGAATGGCTCCCGGCTGTCGATTGCCAGGTCGGCGCCCAGCAGGCTTTTCGATTGCGTCCGAATACTAGACTGCAGATTATCGCGGAACGAGTAAGCAACGACGATGGACGCAACTCCCAGGATGACACAAGACATGGAGAGAAGCAGCGGCTTCAGCCCGCGCCGGGCGTCCCGCAGGGCCATTTTCCAAACCCAAATTTTGCAGATCGATCTCATGCTTGTACAAATTTTCCCGGCTGTCTTTGCCCTTAGTACCGACGCGTCGGATTATGCTCGCGCCAAGACGCCAAGCTCGCCAAGTTCGGAATCATTTTTTTGCTTTGCGGCCTTTGCGCCTTTGCGCGAATCACTCCGATCTGGTTCCGGTTTTGCCGCGCCATTTTCGATCGTCGCCCACCAGCCTGCCTGCTTTCAGGCTGAGCACGCGGCCGGCCTGTCGGGTGAGATCCGGATCATGGGTCACCAGCACAAGCGTCGTGCCGGTTGTGGCATTGAGTTCAAAAATCAGCCGCACGATCTCCTTCGCGGTCTCCGCGTCGAGGTTACCCGTGGGCTCGTCGGCGAAAAGAATTTTCGGCCGGTTCATGAAAGCGCGGGCGATGGCAACCCGCTGCTGCTCCCCGCCGGAAAGCTGGATCGG
>JAHKKJ010000511.1 GCA_020027655.1 Deltaproteobacteria bacterium
TCCCACTGAGCCCGCGTGATCTGCCACTCGATTTGGCTCCACCCTCGATCCTGCATCCAGGCTGGTCCAGCACTTGTCTTTGCCACTACCGCGCCGAACCAACGCGCGAGACGCGCAATTCGTGCATTTGCGCTCACGGTGCCACCCCAAACCGAGATCGCCGGGGCCTTCATCACGGAGACCGAAAACGCAAAGAAGAGTCCGGCCATCAAGCCACAGCCGAGCGCAGCAACAAGCGTCACGGCGAAAAGCAATTGGTCAGCCGTTGCCATAAGGCCTCCCGTGCAGGCGTTCAGAAATCTTGGCTTTGTTGTCACAATTCCAAATTTCTTCGTAAAAACAACGCACGAGATCACGAGTATTCATTCGTTTTGGCTGATCGCAAACACCGATCAGGACCCCCTTCAAGGTGCTCGCTCGTAATCCTAGACGCAGCCTGTGTGACATCCCCAAGGTTGGCGTCAAGATCAGTTTAAAAAAAATGCCCGTCGTGTTCTTCCAGTGTCGCTCGCGGTATTCGCAGGGTACGATCAGATCAAGGGATTGGCCTCCAGCTTCTGCCGTAGAGTACCGGCGTCAACCAGAAGCTTAATCGGCATGTTCAGCGGCCCGAGGACTGAAGTGCCAAGATCGCAGCCACAAATCCCGCCAGGCCGAGAAGCGTGCGAGCCCAGTGCCATACCACCCATTTATCGAGTAACGCGCGGACGGCGGAATCGGATAGGCCACCAGCGATGAAGCTGGCGTTAGCTTCAGCGAAGAAGATGGGATAGCTTACCATAACGCAGATAGCACATAGGGCCGCTATCACGCTCCATCGCTGCTGTTTCGCGCGCGAGCGCCACGAAACAACGGCCGCTGCCAACGACACCAGGAGCGTCATCGCACCAAGGGGAATCATGATAACCCCGAGGCGGCCGGAGTGCGATGCAAACCAAGAGACAAAGTCAGATGAGGTTAGACTTTTCCAGAAGCCCACGATTGACACCCCGATCAGCAGCATGGCCCCAGTAAGGAGGCCAAAGCTCAAGACAGAAAGCACCAGGATAGTACTAACGCCCCTTGTTGGATGTGTCTGGTCCATTTGACCGAAGCCGGCTAACTATAAGTCTCTTGTTCCTATTGGCACCATGATGAAGAATCTCGACCTATCGGCACGTGCCGAAATGGTGGCGTTAGTGAGGCTCTCGAAGTTCTCCCACAACGTAGTCCCATGTCACCGCCTTGGTCGGCTTGAAGCATATGATAACGCTTTCACCTTCTTCTATCGGAAACAGCTCGTTATACTGCTGATACTTTGCTTCCAAGAGTGCCTTGGCCTTCTCAAACTCTGAGCCTTTGTCAATGATGTCCACGGTTCCCGTCATCATCGCGGCCACGTGACGCATCCAGTCCTCTGAGTATTGATCAATAAGGAGGGTCGCCTTATTGTTCTTGCGAAGATTCCTAACCTTACGCGTTTTCGCGTGCGTAGCCATGTAGAAGACGGTTCCATCGAAAACGGGACATATAGGCACTAAATGGATAGCTTCACTATCCGTAGTGGCTAGACGGCCAACACGCATGTGTTTTAGAAATCGAATCTCCTTTTCGCTAAACTTCACGCTCATATTTTTACTCCTCCCGCGGCATAAAATCACCAGTCAGAGCGAGCGACTCAACTCGGCACTGGAGCGGACGCACTGCCTCCCGCTGCCATTGTCGTCTGGTTAAGACGCTTTTACTTGGCTTCTGGTCTCTGCGACAGAAACGATTATGCACGGGCCTCGGTCTTTCTGTGTGAACACCAAACCAAAATTCAGGTTTCCCATTTTTCCCGAAGCCAGCTCAGGTGTCTAGCGGGCCAAACGGCTTTGCGGTGGCCATGTCATAGACCTCAATCTTTTCCCCGCTCCTGACCATTCGCTTGCCCAAGCGGGGAAAATCGGCGACTTCGATCTCCCGGTTTTCACCACCCATTAGGTACACGAGCTCCTCATCAAAGGGATTTTTTAAGTGATGGGGCACCGAAGGTGTTGGAAAGGCCATGAAATCGCCAGCGCTAACTGCGAGCTCTTCACCGTCAATCTCAGCAATGCCGCGGCCGGATAGAATGTAAAGCCACTCCTCCTCATGGTGATGGGAGTGGTAGACAAAGGATTCTTTACCCGGCGGCATGCGGGCGATACTCACCGCCGTTCGCTTCAAGCCGAGGGCGCGACTAAGTTGCACACCGATCAGTTGAGACTTCGGATTCCACGGGTGTGAGAACGATTGTTCGCACTGCCCGATCTCAGAGGAGTGGAGTATAAACCGTTTTGCATCTGCCATATTCGCCAACCTCTCCCTTACAGGTCTTCCATCCGCAACTTCACCGCGTGGCATCTTTCCACGTGGCGTTGAATTGCCGCTCAACGAGCGCGGCTTCGCTGTCGCGCTTCTGCGCCGTCTCTACCACCGGCCGAAGAGCAGCCGGCCGTCGCGCGGTTGCTTTCTGATCGCCGCGCGAAAGACGGATTCCGCCTCTTTACACCGCCCGCTGCGCAGGAGAGTGGCGGCCAACGATTGCCGCACCGGGTAGAACCACGCCGGTGGCTCGTCGTACTGGATCTTGGACTCGAGCTTGACCGGCTGGCGCCACGCTTGAATGGCCTGTTCTTTTTCACCGCGAGCCCAAGCGACTTGCGCGTCGAGCGTGGCCGCGGCAAGAGCCAGAATGTTCGAGGATTTATTGTTGAGCAGGAACTGCGCTTCAAACCCTGGTTCCCAAACTATATCATCCGCCAATCTTCATCGCTGCGGAGCGCTTCAGGAGACGATCCACATAAGCCTCCAGCTTCGGCCGGTCCGGTGGGCCGCCCCACATCCGTTTCCAGATGAACATGGAACCGATCATCACATCGGCGGCGGTGAACCAGTCGCCGAACAGGTAGGGACCGTCGCCCAGCTCGCCTTCGATCACGTCCTTGACGGTCTCGAAATCCGTCCAGCCGCGTTGCGGTGTTGCTGTCTGCCCACCCAGCAGCGCGTCACCCATGGCTGGCTCGAGTTGGGAGGTCGAATAGACCACCAACGAGAGATAACGGCCACGTTCAGCCGCTCCGATCTTGGGAGCGAGGTTGGCTTCGGGAAACTGGTCGCCGAGATAGAGGCAGATCGCCGCACCCTCGAATATCTTGGAATCGCCATCGACAAGGGCAGGTAGTTTGCCAGCCGGGTTGATCTTAAGAAATTCCGGCGTCTTGTGCTCGCGCTTTGTAAAGTCGATGGGCACGATCTCATACTGCGCGCCACACTCGTCGAGCATCCATTTGCTGATCACGGCTCGACTCTGGGGATTGTAGTAGAGCTTCATTGCATCACCTCGCAGATAGTGAATCTCCAACCCAATTCATATTATCATTCAACCTTTTCTTGTAAACGACGAAGCCGGAACAAATGCTCCCCCAAAACCCCTGGTGAAAGTTCCTGAAAAATCGAGAGTCCGGCCGAATTGCCTGACAATCGCTTGAATGGTATCAAATTTTAACGATGCAGAAATATGAGGAGTTGCCGATTTGTTCAAGACAAGTTGAACACCGCAGGCAAAATCAGCAACGTCATGCCGGACCCAAAGCGAAGGAGACTTCATGCTGAAGATTTGGGTTCTTTTCCTTGATCTCTTTTTCCTTGGCCTCCTTCGCTTGTGCCGAGAAACCTAACCATAAGGAGATTTCTATGACGTTTATGTCTAAACATATCAGTGTCTCGATCAACCGCTCCGCGGCTCAGGTTTATGAGTTTCCATCAAATCCTGAGAATCTACCCAAATGGGCCGCGGGACTCAGTGGTTCTATAAAAAAAGTCAATGAGGACTGGATAGCCGAAGCCCCGCTGGGAAGAGTGAAAGTTAAATTCGCTGAGAAAAACCAATTCGGGGTTTTGGATCATGATGTCACTTTACCGTCCGGGGTCAAAGTGTATAACCCCTTGCGTGTCTTCCCAAACAACGACGGCAGTGAATTGGTTTTCACGCTGTACCGCCGGCCGGAC
>JAHKKJ010000512.1 GCA_020027655.1 Deltaproteobacteria bacterium
GCTGATCGTGGGGGATGAACGCCCCACCCCTACGGGTAGTATTTTTTGTTGCTTCCCCTCCCTATATGTAGTAGTATCACCTCCCGAAGGCCATGGGGGCCTGACCGCTAACAAGGGAGGAGGAGTGAATGGCGAAGGCGAGAAAGAGGAAAAGGGCTAAAAGGGCTAAAGGGTCGAAGAAGGCGTTCGGAGGCTATTCGATCAGCTTCAAGGGGCGCAAGGACACGCTTGAGTCGGTTTTCGGGAGCGTCCCTATCGGACCCTCGGTCATGACGAAGAAGCTCTGGACGTACGTAAAGCGGAAGAAGCTCGGCAAGCGCCGCTGAGGCGCCTGCGCCTGTCCCATCGCTCTCTGGCGGCCCGCATCCGGCGGGCCGCCGTTTTTCATAGCCCGTCGCCCCCGAGACGCATTCCATGACCGTTGACCAATACCCCATCATCATTGGGTATTTGATTCTCGTAGTTGCCATATTATGGATCGGTTGGAAGCTCACCAGACGCATTGAAGATAAGCGCAAGCGCATCTTTTGGCGGTCCGGTGTTTTGGCCGTCGCGTTTGCCCCTGGATTCTTCGGAGCCGGACACGGTGGCATAATCACTCCCGCCCTCTTGTCCGCCATGCTCGTTTTTCTCCACGCCAATTGGGAAGATCCCGGAGTCCTCCTAGGGGTTTTGTTCCTTTTCGCCATCGGTCCGATCTTCGCGACGTGGTTTATCATCTATTTTGCCTGGCGGAGTGTGGGGCGGTTTAGGCATACGAGGTGAAGCGAAGCGCTCTAAAAGGCGACACTTTCATTTCCTCTTGCAGGGCATATGTTCGATGGAGTAGTGTGGCACGGTACGTCGCACCGCACGGGCTTCTGTGGGCGGCATCTGCTACCACGCGATCAATCGGGTACCCCGTGTTTCCTTTTTCCCCTTATGAAAAGGAAGGACAACCATGGAACAGATTAGTTCGTCTAGCCTCCTGATGCTGCTCTTCTGGGCCAGTGTGGGAGTGATAGCACTCGTCATAGTCGTGTGGATCCTGCGGTGGCTGTTGGGAGTGAACGAAATCTTGAACAGGCTCCAAGCCATCCGTGACGAGCTGCAAGTCATCCGCGAGCAGCAGGGTACTGCAAGACCCTTTTCCGCGGCCAGATCCGATGTATCCGAACCCGAACTGTCCCACCTCGATATTCCGATTCCAGAAGATTGGCACCTCGGCCGACATGACAAATAGATCGTCCAGCATTTTCGAGGACAGGACATAATCAAGACCTGACCCTCTCCGCCCGTGCTCTCATTCGGCCTATACCTGAGCGATCGTGATTTCGGCTCATGCAAAGAGTCCTCTGGTGAATAGCATGTGCGTTGAAGTATCGGTCGTCGTTCCCACGTTAAACGAGCAGGGGAATATCGTTGCCCTCGTCGAAAGGCTCGAAAGCGCCTTCTCCGGCATCGAATGGGAGGTCATTTTTGTCGACGACGATTCCGTCGATGGCACAGCCGACCTCGTGAGGAAGATTGGTGCGACTAACCGGCGAGTGCGTTGCGTGCATCGCATCGGTCGGCGTGGACTCTCAAGCGCCTGCATCGAAGGGATGCTTGCGAGTTCTGCGCCGTATCTGGCCGTCATGGACGCCGATATGCAGCACGACGAAGCTTTGTTGCTACGGATGCTGCAGGTGCTGAAGCGCGGCGAAACCGATATCGTCATCGGCAGTCGCTATATGGAGGGGGGCACCATCGGTCTGTTGGAGCCCTCGCGACAGATCATTAGCCGTGTCGCGAGCCGAATAAGCCGATGGGTGATGAAAACCGAATGCAGCGACCCAATGAGTGGATTCTTTATGCTCAGCCGCGATGTCTTCCAAAGTACTGTCCGAAAGCTGTCTGGCATTGGTTTTAAGATTCTGTTCGACATCCTGGCTTCCTCGCCGAGGGCTCTGCGGGTTAGGGAACTGCCATACGAGTTTCGAACACGGCAGGCGGGTACCAGCAAGTTTGATGCGACCGTCGCTTGGGAACACGTCATGTTGCTGCTCGACAAGATGATCGGACACATTGTGCCCATCCGATTCGTCTTATTCTCCGCGGTGGGTCTGCTTGGTCTCGCGGTGCACTTTAGTGTCCTTGCGATCTTCTTTCGGTTAATCAGTCTCAACTTCGAAATATCGCAAGCGCTGGCAACGCTGATAGCTATGACCAGCAACTATCTGGTTAACAATGTTCTTACCTATCGCGATGTTCGGCTGCGCGGATCGGGGCTTTTCCTCGGCTTGTTGTCATTTTATGCAGCGTGTTCAGTTGGAGCGCTTGCCAACATTGGTGTGGCGTCATATGTATTCGGTGCCGGAGAAAAGTGGTGGGTGGCTGGACTTGGCGGTGCCATCGTCGGGGGTGTCTGGAACTACTCTGTGTCTTCGGTTTACACATGGAAAATGTTCCGGAAGGCTTAAAAGCGCTGGTGGGCGAGTGCAGCCCGATAGATTAACTCTGCCGGAGAAGGATTATGAGGCTAAAGCAGCACCTCAACTCGATACTAAGTCGTTTGGCCGATCCCAACAAGAGCTCCCAAACGTTCTATATCTTCGTGGCAGCACATCTGTTGGTATGGACTGTATATTCCTATGTCACCCAAAGCAATCTCGATAAGTGGGGTGACATGGCAGAGAATTTTGCGTGGGGCCAGGAGTGGCAATTTGGATACTATCATCACCCACCGTTTTTTGCTTGGGTAACCGCCCTATGGTTCAAAGTCTTCCCGACTGAGGATTGGGCGTATTTCCTGCTTTCCCAAGTCAACGTCATCATCGGGTTTACCGCTATTTGGTTTCTAGCCAAGATTTTTCTTTCCGACCGTCATGCATTGATTGCGGTTGTCTTGCTAGAGCTTGTCCCGTTTTACACCTTCTTGGCAATAAAGTTTAATGCCAATTCGATTTTACTCTCTTTATGGCCCTTGACGGCGTTGTTTTTCTGTCACGCCTATACAACACGACGATTTGGCCCGACTCTCTTGTTCGGTATTTTGGCCGCTCTTGCTATTTTGTCAAAATACTATTCATTCTGCCTATTGGCAGCATTGTTTTTGATTTCTATCCTGTGCAAAGAGCGCAAACAATATTACACCAGTTTTTCACCCTATTTATCGGTTCTTACACTTCTGCTTGCCTTGGTTCCGCACCTTGTTTGGCTTTTCAGGGTCGACTTTTTGCCTGTCCACTTCGCGGCAAGCCACATTATCAATGATCCATTTCGAATCGCCATAATAACGGCAAAATTTGGTGTGGCTCAACTCCTGTATCTACTCCCCATGGCGGTGGCCTTCGTGGCTATCGTCGGTGTACATGCCCTTCGACGACCACAACGGCTCAACCTCAATGATAGCAGTCGGGTCACGATATTTGGTCTCACGTTCTTCCCATTTGTGCTTACAATCGGTGGCGCATTAGTACTACAGGTTGAGCTATCGAGTGTCTGGGGTTTGCCCATATGGTTTTTTATCGGTGCAAGCCTTCTGATGTTTTTTGGACGAGACTTGGTGGGAAACCAGGTGCGCAGGGGGTTGGCTATTGTCTTTACTTTTCAATTGCTCGTCTTGTCGGCGTCTCCCCTCGTCGCCTTGGGTATGGAGCTGTCAAGGAAGGAAGTCCGGATCTCCCCACGCAAGGAGCTGGCAGCCTACGTATCCAACATGTGGCATCAGCGTTTTGGTAAGCCGTTGAGAATCGTTGCTGGCTCAAAACCCTATGCGGACAGTATCACATTCTATTCGGCCGACCATCCGTCTCTTTTCATTGACTTTGACTTTCGAATCAGCCCTTGGATTTCCCCAGAGCGTTTGCGCGCTGAGGGTCTCGCCATCGTGTGTCTCCAGGAGGATGAACGTTGTCTTGCGAAAATTGATGAGCAGTTCGGTGCGCGCGGCGAGCGTATCACCACCCGAATAAAATCCCGCCGATCGATGTTTTCCAATCCTGATCCAGTTGATTTCGTTCTTGTTCTGATTCAGCCAGAAACTTGAC
>JAHKKJ010000087.1 GCA_020027655.1 Deltaproteobacteria bacterium
AAGAATCAAAGTCGGCTTAATGGGTTCCAGCGCCTGCGCTTTATAAAGCGCATCGTGAATCGTATTTGCGCCCGCGCTGAAGACGTCCGGCAGGTATTTTTCACCCCGTCGCTCCGCCAGAACCCTGGCGCCTAGCTGGCCTCCCGGTGCAAGAACGGTGGTCACTTTGATTTTCGGATACTTCTTGTTAAACCCTTCGAGAATGCGATCATATTCATAGCAGCAGCCATACAGGGTTAACTGGCCTTCCGCGTCAGCCGCGCGCAGCGTTTTTTCCCATTGCTCTTTCCAAGTGACCTGCGCGGCCAGGATATCAGGAAATGTGACGCTGAACAGGAAAACCGTGCTGATGAAAGAAATTGCGTCGATAGCAGAGCGATTGAAACACATGAAGCAAAGTTATTGATACAACGCAGCTATGTCAATCACGTTGCTTGAGGGCCGTGTAATTTTTCAATCTCTACGGGTACGATTCCCCGCAGCTTGCTGCGTAGAATTTATGCCGTTATAGAAACGCGTCATTCCCGCATGCTTTAAGCGGGAATCCAGGCGAAACGCTGACTGGACCCCCGATTACAACATTCGGGGGTGACAACTTCGGAAAAATAATCACGAATGATTCTTTGATACCTCGCAGCTTGCTGCGGATAGTTCATTGCAAAATATTTGCCGCCCGAATGTGCAGCGTCGAAGTACCGATTGAAAGAATCTTTAGTTTTGGTGAAATTTTCTCATTTTTTCTTTGACCAGGGGAAAATATTACTGTAGAAGGGTTGGAGTAATTTTTGTTCACCGTGATGAGGCAGCGAAAATATTTCTGCGCAGCGCTTTTGAATCGTCTGCGCGGGTCGGTGGTCCGTTTCACCGGCCTTGCCCTTGCTACTCTTGCACTGGTGTTGTGCGCGCCGTTTGTCAATCCCCCGGAAAAGGAACATGAGCCCAAACCTTCTCCCCCGGTTGCTGCCGAGGAGCCGCCGCGTGTGGGTGTCAAGTTGCGCCGCGGCGATACTCTCGCGACCGTGCTCACACGATTTGGTGTGAAGCCACCGTCGGCCCACGCGATCATCGACAAAGTGCGGCCGTTCTTAAATCCGCGACAGATTCGTCCGGGCCATGATGTTCAGGTGGTGCTCAGCCCCGAGGATAAAACGGTGCAAGGGGTGGAGTTGGTTGTGGAGAACAACCTGCTGCGCGTAAAGGCAACGGCGGATGGGTGGTTGCTAGAGCGCGAAGAGATTCCTTTTGTGCGAGCTGCCCGGGTCATTCGGGGCACGATAAAGGACAGCCTTTACCAGAGCGGGGTCGCTGCGGGACTCACGCCGCAGCACATTTTGGCTCTGGCGAAAATGTTTGAATACGACATCGATTTTTTTGCCGACTTTCGGCGCGGCGATGGCTTTTATTTTGCTGTCGAGGAACTGCGCTATGCCGATGGCCGCCGGGTATTGGGGCGGATTTTGGCAGCCGCGCTGGAGTCGGGGGATGAAACGTTCAGCACCTTTTATTACGTGGCCAAAGATGGCCGCGGGGCCTATTATGATCGCGAAGGTCGGTCTGCTCGTCGCTCTTTTCTGCGCGCGCCTTTGAGTTACGACAGAATTTCTTCGCCGTTTAGCTTGAACCGGCAGAATCCAATCTCCCGTACTGTGCGACCGCACATGGCCATTGACTACGCAGCCCCGGCCGGGACTCCGGTAGTCGCCATAGGCAGGGGGCAAGTGGACTTTGTCGGCCGGCGCAATGGCTACGGCAACGTGGTCGACATTGCCCATTCAGGAGGGTACATGTCGCGCTACGCTCATTTTTCCCGCGTCGCCGAAGGTATGAGGAAGGGAAGGGCGGTGAATGCAGGAGATGTTGTGGGTTATGTGGGACAGACCGGACATGCGACCGGTCCCCATTTGCACTTCGAATTCTTGCGTGGTGGCGAAAAGATCAACTTCCTAAGTCTTCGGAGCCTCAAAAACGATCGTCTGGCAGGTCAAGACCTACAGCGCTTCAAGCGGCTGCGCGAGGAACGTGAGGCGCAGCTGCGCAGAGAAGACAATCGGGTCGCGGACAGGAGATCAGGGGATTTCTAGTCGTCGTCGGTTCACTGGTGTCCTGTGTCAGAAGTTCGCCACATAATTTCCATTTCATTCCGCCGAAAAATCTCCCCTGGCCCCTCTTTTTCAAAGAGGGGTAGTCATTATAGGAGTGTGAGTAATCAAGAACTCCGTGTACGAAATTCCCCCTTTTTAAAAAGGGGGACAGAGGGGGATTTGAGTGCGACTTCAGCCGCTGCCATTGTTTGGAGTTTTTGAATCGACTTCTGAGACACGACACTGGCAACTGGCTGAAAAAATCTGCTACGGCGCTTCGAAGCGCGATGCCAACCATTGCCCGACGAGCATCGCCACCACAAAAAGAATCACACTGGCTGATCCTGAGGCCAGAGCCGCCAACGCCGGTCCTGGACAGAAACCGGCCAGTCCCCAACCGGCGCCGAAAATCGCGGCGCCGATTACAAGCGGCGGATCTAGCCGCGTCTTAGTCGGCAAGCTAAATTGCGCAGCAAGAATTGGTTTTGACCGGCGCAGAATCAACGGAAAGAGTGGAACCGTTACGGCTAGCGCACCAGCCATGACGAGCAGCAAGGTAGGATCCCAGCGACCCGCCACATCGAGAAAGCCGATTACCCGGGCGGGATTGATCATTTCGGAAACGGCCAGGCCGACAGCAAAAATGATCCCTACGGCGAATGCAACAGCAATCTGGGCCATCAGAATATGTGACGCGTCAAAAAGACGGTGAGCGCGGCGGCGGCCATAAAAATCATAGTTGCCAGCAGCGAACGCGGCGAACGGCGGGCTAGACCGCAAACGCCATGGCCCGAAGTGCAACCGGACCCCAGTCGTGTTCCCACGCCGACGAGCAAACCGGCAACCAACAGGGTCGGGCCGCGTGCTTGAAGTTCCAGCGGCAAGCCGCCGCAAGTAAGAGCGTATAAGCCCGCACCCGCAAGCAGGCCGAAGATAAACGCACAGCGCCAGAAACGGTCGCCCCAACCGGTCGAGGTGATAATCCCGCCCAAAATCCCAGAAATACCGGCGATACGGCCGTTGAGTGCAAGCAGCAACACTGCGGCGAGACCAATTAGCGCGCCGCCGATTAGACCGCCAAGGGTGTTCGGCTCAGTCATGACCCCTCGATGCTAGATGAGAAAGTTATTCCTTGGAACTCTTCTTGGTCTTCGCTTTCGCCTCATCGATGATCGGTTGAATTTTCTTCTTTAGGCCGGGGTTGAGTTGGAAGGCTTTTTGAAAATCTGCGTCTGCCTCTTTCTCCTTGCCTTGGTAGAGGCGGGCGATTCCTCGGTAGACATGGGCTTCCGCGTTACGCGGCTGGATACGTATCACTTCGCTCAAGTCCCGGACGGCATAGTCGTATTTTTCAACTCGAAGATAGGCCAGCCCGCGGTTGTAAGGTGCTTCAGGATCTTTTGGATCGAGGCGAATAGACTCGCTATAATCCTCGATGGCCGCTTCCGTTTTGCCCACCTTGGCGTTCGCCAGTCCCCGATTATAGTAGGCGTCGGTGTTTTTTGGTTGCTGCAGGATTGCTTCGCTGAAATCGCGAATGGCTTTTTCCTGTTCCCCAAGAGAGGCATAGGCGATACCACGATTGTAATAAGCTGCAGCCAGCTTTGAATCCAGGCTTAGCGCTTGATCATAGTCTTTAATGGCTTCATCGTTTTTGTCTAAGCCCAGGTAGCTGTTGCCCCGATTATAGTAGTTGTCCGCATCTTTTGGGCTGATACGAATCGCTTCGCTGAAGTCTTTCACGGCGGAGTCGTATCGTCGCGCATCGAAGTGAATGCTGCCGCGATTGATATAGTTTTTGGCGTCCTCCGGGCTGAGTTTGATGGCCGCCGTGTAATCTTTGAGCGCAACTTCGTCTCTTTTGAGCCGCCGATAGGCATTGCCGCGGTTGTAATACGCCTCCGCGTCCTTGGGAGTTAAGCGGATAACTTCGCTATAGTCCTTGATCGCTTGGTCGTTCTGGCCCAGATCGTAATAGGCGTTGCCGCGATTGAAATAAGCGTCGGCAAGTTTCGGATTGGCCTTGAGCGCGCGGTCGTATTCGCGGATTGCCTCTTTGGGCTTCCCGGCGTCGTGTAATTTCAAGCCCTCATTCAGCGCCTCTTCGGCCTGGCCGGACCAACCTGGTGCGGCCATCGAAAAAACCCAGAGCGCGGCAAGAAGTGCGATCCTTCCTAGATGTGGCATGGTGTCCTTCAGCGCTGTGGCGGCGGTGCTTTTGGGTCATTCATCAGCGGCTCAAGTTTTTCTTTCAAACTCGGCTCCAAGTCGACAGCTTTTTTAAAGTCCTTCTGCGCCTCCTCGTTTTTCCCCTGGCGTAGCTTCACCATTCCCCGGTTGCCGTAGATGCGTGCGTTTTTGGGGTCGAGTTTTACGGCTTCGTCGTAATCTTTCAACGCCTGGTCGTACTTGCCGAGTAGCGAGTAAGCGTTGCCGCGATTGTTGTAAGCCTCGGCATCTTTCGCGTTGAGTTTGATGGCCTCGGAATAATCTTTCACCGCGAGATCATGATTGCCGAGTCGGCGCTGTGCGAGCCCACGGCTAGAATAAATCTCCGGCCCCTTGGGGTTGAGTTTCTGGGCCTGGTTGAAATCCTGAATCGCCTTTTCGAACTGACCCAGGCTCGTGTAGGCTTCCCCACGGTGGTAATAGGCTTTGGTTGATTTTGGTGTTTGCTTGATGACCTCATCGTAATCCTTTATAGCGGCCGGGTACTGCTTTTGAGCGAAGTGCGCATTGCCACGGTTGTAGAAGGCATCGGTGAGTTTAGGATCTTGGCGCAACGCTTCGTCAAAGCTCTTAATGGCGTTATCGTATTGCCCGAGCTTATAGTAGACCAAACCACGATTGCTGTAGACCTCCGTGAGCTTCGGATTTCGGCGCAGGGCTTCGTCATAATCTTTAATTGCCGCTTGGTATTGCTTAGATTCATTGTGAGCATCGCCGCGCTTATAATAGGCATCTGCGAGCTCGGGATTGAGCCGAATCGCTTCATCGTAATCCCTGATGGCCCGATCCGCCTGCCCAAGTTTGGCATAGGCGGAACCCCTGCCAAGATAAGCTTCAGCGGCCTTGGGCGCGGCCTTGATGGCTTTATCGTATGCCGCGATCGCCTCCTTAAACTTTCCGGCGCGGTAGAATTTCACTCCCTCGTTGAAGGCATCTTGGGCTTCGCCGGCAAAGAGCAGGCTTGCTGTTCCGATAAAGACAACGACAGAGATCCACAATATTCCTAAATGCGCTCTCATGCTGTCAAAATGTTTAACTTATGGCGTCGGGAATGTCTACTTGTGCGCCGCTAGTGTGCACTCCGGTGGTTCGTGACTCCAGATCCTTCACTGCGTTCAGGATGACCACCCCGTCGAATGTCATCCTGAGCGGAGCGAAGAATCTTTCTTCCTGCGAACTTGAATTGAACGACAGTGACTCACCAAAGGAGTAAAGCCGCAGTGTCGTTGTCACTAGACAAACCGAGCAAAAAGGAATAAACCTTGGAAAATATCTAAGGAATGAACTACCCCGCAGCAAGCTGACGGGGTATGAGAACATAGCGATGAGAATTTATCCCAAAGGCGTCACCCCCGAATGCTTCTATCGGGAATGACGGACTCTAAGAGGTGGGAATAGTTCTTTACGCAACAAGCTGCGGGGAATCAAACCCGCAGTGATTGAAAGAGGAGGACATACCTTATGAGCACAGCTGCGACAGCGCGAACCGCGCAATCAGTCCTCGCCGATGAACGGATTGTCTCGGCGGATTCACATATCATGGAGCCCGTGGATCTTTGGGAAAAAAATTTGACGCCGGGTCTAAGAGAAAAATTCCCCAAGTTTCCGCCGCGTAACGCGCCGGGGGAGAAGCCGGGTGGATGGGATCCCAAAGCACGGCTTGGAGAGATGGAAGTAGACGGGGTTAGCGCGGAGGTGCTTTATCCGACCTTCGGTCTGCGCTTGTTTGCCTTGGAAGATGCCGACGTGCAAGAGGCTTGTTTTCAGATTGCCAACGACTGGTTGATCGACTACTGCAAAGTGGCGCCGGGCCGGTTAGTGGGAATCCCGATGATCTCCCTTTATAATCTCAAGAACGCCGTCAAAGAGCTCGAGCGTTGCAAGAACGCAGGATTGGTTGGCAGTTTGATCTGGCAGGTCCCGCCTGAGCACTTACCGTTCACCGGTGATTATTACGATCCGTTCTGGGAAGCTTCTCAGGATTTGAACATGCCGGTTAATTTGCACATTTTGACGGGATTCAACTACAGCCGCTTTGATCGCAAGGGACTAGATACTTACAGAATGACAGTGAATCAGAAGCTGGCCGACGCTGCCAATACCTTGTTCGATCTGGTTTTCAGCGGCGTCATGGCGCGCTTTCCAAAGTTGAAATTCGTTTATGTCGAAAACGAAGTCGGTTGGATCCCGTTCTTTTGTCATGAATGGGACAAGTATTTTATTCGGCACAGCCCTAAAGCGCCGTTGCCATACATGAAGAAGTTGCCGGGTGAGTACGTTGCCGAACAGGTTTACGCGACGTTTTTTAGCGATCCGGCGGGCGGACGCCTGATGGAGGATTTTGGCCAAGACACCTTCATGTGGTCCAATGATTATCCCCATGCCGCGTCTACCTGGCCCCACTCGCGCGACGTTATTGCCAGGGAGCTTGGTCACCTACCCAAAGATATCTTGAGAAAAGTCGTGCGCGATAATGTGATCAAACTCTACGATCTTAAGATTGACGGAATCAATAACTAAAAAACTAAACCAACATTGAAAGGAGCCTGACGATGCAAGCAACTGCAGCCGCAAGAAAAGAAACTAACGAAAAGCCAAAAGCTTATACGTTTTCGCTTAAGACCCCTTACATGCAGCAAGGGCGTGTCACCCAACTGGTGGCGGAAACCGCGAACATGTGGATTCACACGAAAATCAACGCCGAAGGCGGTGAAAACGAGATTCACGCCCACCGCGACGAAGACCATTCCTTTATCGTGTTGGAAGGTGAAATGAGCGTATTTGATGAAAACGGCAACGAGATGAAGGTGGAGAAGTACCAGGGAGTCATGATTCCCAAGGGCGCGTACTATCGCTATCTGAACACCGGGTCCGGAAATTTAGTCGTCCTACGCATCGGCGCGGGCGTCAAGGGCCAACCCCAAGGAAGCGAGGCGATGCGCGTCCGCCCCGATGGTCGACCGTTGCTCGCCGGATCGGTTGAGAACAAGACGCTGCCTCCCATCGAAATGCCCGGCAAGTTTTTCGCGGAATCGGCGGGATAAACAGAAAAGGAGACAAGGACCGGGGGAGACAAGGAGATTGCGTCTCATCGTCTCGTTTTTTTTCTCCTTGTGTCCCTGTCTCCTTCTCTCGGTGTCTGTTACTCCGTTTAATACTCATGTCCCAAGGTGAAAAGGCTTTCACGTGGGAAATCCCTCCCGAACTGTGGCGCGGCGTCAAGTTCCCAAGCCCGAGCTGGCAGGGTAAGGTTCTCTCTCTTTACATCGCTCCAGAACCATCCAAGCCAATGGTCGCTCGCTCCGAAGTCCGCGCCTTTGCGGACCGCGGCCTGGAAGGTGACCGCTTTTTTCGCGAATCGTGGAAAGCGGCCAACCGGCCCGACAAGGCTGTAAGCCTCATCGAAGAGGAGACTCTCCAGGCGGCCGCGGCCGAGCTGGGCACGGAGACGTTTGGCGATAAGACGCGGCGTAATATCGTCACCCGCGGCGTCCCGCTTGTAGAACTCCTGGATCGCGAATTCACCATCGGCGGTGTGATCATGCGCGGCATCCGGCTCTTTGAACCGTGCGGCCATCTGGAAAAGATCTCTAAAGTCGCCGGAATATTTCGCGCCTTAGAACACCGCAGCGGCCTCAAGGCGGCGATTCTGAGTGACGGCGTGATCCGGGTCGATGATCCGATCGCGCTGCGCGAAGAGGCGCGGTTGGCGACATCGCCATCGCTGTGAAGGCCATGGAGTTCGGACTCCATCTGCCGGCTTCCAGCTCAGCGGTCAAATCAGAAGATCTGATTCGGTTTGTGCAGACGGCGGAGACGCTGGGCTTCTACTGCATTACCGTCGCTGATCACGTAATTGTTCCCAAGAATATATCGATCCCATATCCCTACACCGTCGACGGCAAGTATCCCGGCACCGGCTATCATCTGGAAACGTTGACGACGATGTCTTTTCTCGCCGGCGCCACAGAGCGCATCCGCTTCATCACCAGCGTCATGATCGCGCCGTATCGGAATCCCGTCATCACGGCCAAGATGCTGGCGAGTCTCGATGTCCTTTCTCGGGGCAGGGTGATCGTGGGCTTAGGTGTGGGCTGGATGAAGGAAGAGTTCGATAACCTGAAAGCGCCGCCGTTTCGCGAGCGGGGCCGGGTGACGGATGAGTACATTAGCGCCTTCAGAGAACTTTGGACCAAGGAACATCCATCCTTCAACGGCAAGTACTGCAATTTCTCGGATATCATTTTTCTGCCCAAGCCGGTGCAAAAGCCGACCATTCCGATTTGGATCGGCGGCCATAGTAAACAAGCACTGCGCCGGGCCGGTGAATTGGGCGACGGCTGGCATCCCATCGGCGGCGTGCCAACGATTCCTTTGGAGCCGGAAGACGTGGCGCGAGACTTAGAGATGCTCGCAGGGTACGCCCAAAAGGCGGGAAGAAACCCTAAAGACATCCGCGTGGCTCTGAAAGGTTCACTGTTCGATCGCGAAAAACAGATCGCACCGGGTAAGCGCAGGCGTTTCCTTGGTGACGCTGAGGAAATTGCATCCGACATTCGAGACTACCGCCAGGTGGGCGTGGATACCATGATCTTCGACGTTCGGCGTCCGACTCCCACGGAAACCCTCGAGCGTATGGAGTGGATGGCGAAAGAAGTGATTGCGAAGACATAGCATTCGACTGTCTATAAGGATCAAACAGCTTGCGTTTCTACATCAATATCCTGACCACTTATTACCCTGAGCTCGATTCGCCCTACGACATTTACTATCAACAGATCCTCGAGCAGATCGAGTTGGCCGAAGAGCTGGGTTGGGAATGTTTCATGTTCAACGAGCATCACTTCCTGGGCTACGGCGGACTCGTCGCCAACCCGGCAGTGCTGCTGGCGGCCGCGGCAGCGCGTACGTCGCGAATTCGGCTGGGGCCGTGTATCGCCATTCTGCCGTTGCGCCATCCGCTGCAGAGCGCCGAAGACTACGCCATGGTCGACGCGGTGTCCGGCGGCAGACTGGAGTTCGGCATCGGGTCCGGCAATACCCTTTTGGATTACCAGGTGTTCGATATTCCACGGGAAGAAGGGCAGGAGATGATGGAGGAAGCCCTGGAGATC
The DNA here is from genome assembly GCA_020027655.1 of Deltaproteobacteria bacterium. Lineage (GTDB taxonomy): Bacteria > Desulfobacterota > Binatia > UBA9968 > UBA9968 > DAIRFP01. The sequence continues at coordinate 9,425 of JAHKKJ010000087.1, forward strand.
ATTCTCAAGGCTTGGCGCAGCGAGCGTTTCAACCACGAGGGGAAGTTCTGGAGCTTTCAGGAGATAACGCTTTACCCACGGCCGGTGCAGCAACCGCATCCGCCGGTTTGGGTCGCCGGTACATCGGCGCAAACTCTGGAATGGGCAGGCCGCAGGGGCTATGACATCATGACGGTGGGCCATCCGCATCCACCGGAAAAAGTGCGCCCGGGTGTCGAAGCGTGGAAGAAAGCTTTAATCGAGCACGGCATAGACCCAGCGGAGCACCGTTGCCAGTTTCACGTCAGAACTCACGTTAATGAAAATGGTGCGCGCGCGCGGGAAACAGCAACGGCCGCAGTTACCCGCTACGACGCCATCTCCAGAATCGGTCGCAAATCGGCGATGGCCGAAACGGCCAATTACGATTGGGGTGGGATGCTCGCGATGGGCCGTAATCTTTACGGCGATCCCGATCAGTGCATCGAGATTGTCCACAACGCCATGCGCCACTATTA
>JAHKKJ010000513.1 GCA_020027655.1 Deltaproteobacteria bacterium
GCTTGCATATCTCCCGATCCGCCGGGCTCCCCGCCGCGAAGCATAGTGATCGTCTTGCCCTGGTAATAGGGTGTCTGGGAAAACACCTCTTTCGGGACAAGCGCGGCGGCAATAAGTCCCATCGCCACTGCGATTACTGCGATCAATTTCACTCTGTACAGCATTAGCTACCCCCAATTGGATTCGAACGACGCACACCACCCTTACGACTTTACGCCGATTCTCTTTAGCATTGCATAAAAGCCAGAGTCAACATTTACAACTCTTCTCTGGGCTCAAACTATCGTTGACTCACATGAGTTTATCAAGTAGCGTCCAACACGCGCGGGCCTCTTGCTTCGGCGGATCCATGAAGATTGGGCTGTTTACCGAATTCTCTTACGTTGGCAAATCAGAACGGCAAGCTTACGCCGAGATCCTGGAGCAGATCGCCCTCGCCGATCGACTGGGCTATGATTTCTTCTCGACAACAGAGAGTTTTGGAAAAGATGAATTTTCTTGCTCTCCGTTTCCTTTGGGACTCTATGTTGCCGCCGCGCAACACTCGCAGAGAATTCGTTTTCTGACCGGGATCATCAGCGTACCCATCCACCATCCGGCGATCTTGGCCAGCCAGATAGCGGCTGCCGATCTCCTGACCGAAGGACGCATCATGGTCGGGCTCGGCAGAGGCCATCCCTGGGTACTGAACCGCGTAGGTGTCGACCCAGCGGAGAGTCCTGCCCGTTTTGAAGAGGGTATCCGCATGCTGGTTGAGATTTTCGGATCAACCTACATTGAAAATTCACAGGGTACATTCTGGCGGATAAGCGACTTCAAACTCAGCCCCTCGCCCCTCCAGGAGCCCCATCCAGCACTGTATGTTGCCGCAGCCACCACTCCCGATAGCGCGATCTTCGCCGGGAAAATTGGCCAGGGTTTGGTCCAGCCCGGCTATCTGGGCATTCCGCTCGGATTAGTTCGTGATTTGACATCACGATACCGGCAGAATCTTCCTAGGGGAAGAGTAAGCGATGTCATCTTAGGCATTCATCTGCACGTAGCACGGGGTCGCGAAGAGGCGGTGCAAAACGGAGCTTTCGCGCTGGCGACCCAGGCCCAAGTATTCTTGCGCTCGAGCGCAAACCGGCAGCGCCTGAGCGGAGAGAATCAAGCTTACGCGACCAAAAGCGAATCCAGGAGGGCTTTTGAAAAATTATCTGAGCCCGAAAAGGCACGCCGAGCCGTGGCGGAAGAGTCGCCTAACATCATGGCGGTTTGGGGTACTCCCGACGACTGTCTTGAGAGGATTAATTTTTACATCGATTCCATTCAGCCGGAACAACTCATGCTCAACATCGCCTCCGGTAGCCTGGCCCAAGAGAAAATCTTGAAGTCCATGCGTCTCTGCGCTGAAGAAGTTATGCCGGCGCTCTGCGCCTAACCGCTGGGGAACTGCAAGGCCGGTCGATGCGCGCTAACCTTTTGGCCACGCCTTTATCCAGGATTCGTCGCGCATTTTGTTGGGCTCATAGGATTCATAGTGCGTGAACTCGGAGATTTTTCTGCGCGGTTTGGCGCCCGGCCAGAAGCGAGCACGGCCGATGGGCACGACCCAAAGCAGTCGTATCGGCTGCGGAACATTGAATAACTCTCTCAATTCGGCTTCGATCTCTTCGCGGACCGAAACCCACACGGTTCCGAATCCCATACTCGCCGCCACGAGCATCATCTGTTCCACCGCGCTCGCCACGCTCGCTTGAAAGAGCTTTTCCCGATCTCCAGGTTGGCGGGTGGTGAGATAGACCATCATCGTCCTGGGATCGGCGCAAACCAACACCAGCACGGAAGCATCGCCGACATAGTACTTGCTTAACCCTTTATAGTTGATCGGATCCTCGCGCTTGCGCTGCTGCCACTCATTATAGAAAATCTCACGGCAGCGCTTCATCTTCTCGCGGTCGCGGGTAACGATGAACTCCCAGGGCTGGGTGTTGGCGCCTGAGGGCGCCCAGCGCGCCGCCTCGAGAATGGCTTCGAGCTGTTTATCACTGATCTTCCCCGCCTTGTAGACTCTGACGCTCCGTCTTTTCTTGATAATCTGCAACAGCCCGGCGATATCCATAGGCGCCTCCAGAAGTGTCGATTTTATATCGAATTCGGACCCCAAGTGGGAAGCGTGCTAGATAGACGTGTGGAGAGGACGAAGCGTCTCTGCCCAGGCGTAAAAATTTTCACTGTTTATAAACTTTGTCGATAAAGCCGCTTTTTTCCAGCTCCCGCACGATGCTGTCATCCACCATGTCTTCGATCCGAAGCTGGGCGCCGGGCTTGCGGCTGGCGGCTTCTTTTATTTGCGTCTCGGTACCGGCTCTTGTCACGAGCGGCACCATGTCGTAGAGTTTCGCGCTGGCCGTGTAGGCGTCCTCAAGATAAGCTTCGTTGGTTATTCTGCTGTACTTGGAAACGATTTTTTTGCTCTCTTCCTTGCGGGTCTTGAAAAAATGAGTCGCCTCGATGTGCGCCATTACTACTTTTTTCACCGTCTCCCGCTGGCGGGAAAGATAGCTCTTCGTCGTGGTGGCGCAGATATAAGGGAAATCAAACCGCTTCTGAAAATCGGCGGTGCTAATGAGGATTTTGAAGGGCATGCCCTTAGTCAAGTGAATGATCCCCGGAGGTGAAGGAAACCCTGTGATTCTGCCGGTGCGAAATGCTGCCGCTCTTTCTGCCGGACCACCCACCTGCATTATCGGAACTTGTTTATCGGGTTCCATTCCCAACCCTCGGATCAGCGCCCGCGCCGCTACATCCGACGCGCTACCTATTCGGCTAATACCGATGCTCTTCCCTTTGAGATCTTCTGCTGATTTGACGGACTCATTCACGACCAATTCGTAGGGAAGGGAGTTGAGATAACAAGCAACCAACACGAGGTCGGCCCCTGCAACCACGGCGTTGGCTACTCCTCCACCCGATGCGTTGGCCACCTGTACGTCCCCGGCTACCAGACTGGACACGCTAGTGGTCGTGCTCGGGATAAACAGTAAGTCTACGTCCAGTCCGTGCTTCTTATAAAAGCCACGGTCTTGCGCCAAGTACCAGACAGAATTGCTGCTCTCCAGAGCGCTGTGCGCAAGTCTGATCTTTTCCTGACCCCGGACATCCCGCAAAAAAAGCAAACCAAAAACCGTTGCCAGGCCAACAAAAAACCAGAATCGTCGCGCAAGCTTCATAATCCCTCCCAGACGTTTCGACTAAGAGTCAGAGCCGGATTCGCTCGATCCACTTGTCAATTCTTGAGCGCGCGCCTGTCGGCCGCCACCAGGTGAACGGCGGTCCAGGCAAGTATCGGATGCGCCCCTGCTTGGGCGACCTTCAGCGGCTCGAGGGTCTTCACGGCCGCTATTTCTTCTGGGCGCAGCTGATACTCGCTTAGCATCGTGTCCATGTCCTGCACAAAGCGCTGTCGTTCTCCCATCTTCATGCGCAGGGTATAGAGCAATCGATTGAGATTGTAGGACTCGGGCTCGGGAAATTTGTAGTAGCGGTAGCCGGCGGACGAAGTGTCACTCGCCTTCGGCAATGGCCCCACCAGTGGCGGTCCCTCGAGTGGCATGGCGAGCGGGAAGTCGATGACCCCAAGGCCGTGGTGCCAGGTCGGTTGGTAAGACAGAACCTGACCGCAGGTGTTTCCGATGGCACCGAACACCGTATACCAGGTGAGTAGCTCGGTTTCGCCGGTTTCGTCCAGCTTCTCTGAGCGCAGGCTCAGCAGCGAAGATAGCTCGCCGCGTTTGATCACTTGCAGTAAATACTGATCGAAGTCAAAGTCCGGATAACCGTACTTCTCTGTACCAGGGTAATGGGACATACCCCCACTGGCGAGGATGGCTATCCGCTCCCCGCGCTCGGCGACAATCTCAGCGATGGCGCGCCCAAGCTGGTAGGCTCGATGGGGCTGTGGCAACGGCGGCACATAGACATTAACGAAGAGCGGCACGATGGGAATTTGCCGCTTCGAGAACATATTCGAAGGGCACGACGAAGGCGTGGCCCATGAAAGCCTTATGGCAGAAGGCTATGTCGAAGTCACGCTTGAGGCAACCGTCAAGGAGAGCGCGAGCCAGCGTTTGATGCACCCTGACACGGTACTGCTTGCTGCCGAACGAGCCAACGGCCTCCGGTCCGACCACGACCGCAAAGGCAGGTGACACATCGAGCGAAAACGCTTCAAGATGATCGAGGCCGACCACGATGAGCGCATCCGGCTTGGTCTCGTCGAGCACGCGCCCGAGCCGGCGCATAGCGGCGATGGTCGCATCGAGTTGCGCCGGATCCTCACCGGGCTGGCGCAGAAACAGCGCCGGCGCATGGCACGAAACCATAGCTGCAACAATTTGTCCCATAAAACCTCACGCTGCTAGCCCCGACTATTCATGGACCGAGGAAAAGGCACGACACAGTGTAGACCCGAGGAGTGAGCCTCGGAGCGAGCGGGCACAGGAGCGTAAAGCTACGCTGACTTCTACGGGCTTGGCTAGAAGCTTGCCTCTCTTCCTCGCTCGACACTCCATCACGCAGTTTGCAGGCCTCCTCAAGACACAGACCCATTGCCCGCGACCGGAGAGGCTCGCTCCTCGGTCCCTCTTCCGCGCATAATGCAGGCTAGCGTCAGACTATTACCCTTGAGCCGCCACCGAACGGTCGTAGTCGCGCGTGCCCATCTCTTCCGAGAAAAGCTTTTCGTTCTCCATCCATCGATGGGTCTGCTCGAACATCTCCCGCGTATAAGGCTCGAACACCAAGCGCTCTCCCGGCCCGAACCCGCTGACATCGATCATCCGATGATACTTCTCGGGTAACTCTTTCAGGAAGTAATGCTTGTAGCGCTCCGGCTCCAGGTCGATGTCGCGTTGCGCTCGCTGCAACGCCCGGAAGTAGCGTTTGATATCTTCTACATTCGCATCCGGATGCAACAGGAAGCCGATCATAAACGTCGTGTCGAGAATTTTTCGGAACCCCTGCTGTTCAACCATGTACAGTGGAGCGCCAAACATGTTTGCGGCATCGACTTTACGGTCCAGCAGCGCCGCCAAGCGGTCTTGTGGTTGGCCGATAAAGCGCAGCTTGATCTCGTCCGGCTTCAGGATTTTCTCTAGCGCTTGGATAGCGGAGAAATAACTACCGGAGTGATAGCCCACTCCTACCTCGCCCTGGGCAAGGTCGCGAGACTTTTTAATCGGGGACTCGGGCGGGACGACTATGGCTGAAGGGGTGACGGAATAGGCGTGTCCCCACATTTGACCATGCCCCGTAGAGGAGGCCCTATTCACCGCCCAATGGCAGGCGCAGCTAATATCGGCAGCGCGCCCGCGTTCCATATTCTCGAAGGCGCCGCGCTTTACCTCTGGCGCGGCGGTCTCCGTGGACTGGACCAGAGCATATCCCGACGCGGCGGTGGCATACGAGTTCAATAGCTCGTAGTCCAATCCTTCGTCTTTAAAGTATCCCTTCTCGTCAGCGACCCATTCTTGTAGACGCCCGTGGGGCTCTATGAGAAATTTCTTCATAAGGAACCTCCTGTCGGCAAACTATTATCGTCTTGTCTTTAGCACGCGCCGCCGGTCTAATCCTGGTGGTGACAGTATCGAATAACGTCTTGTCATGTCAATGTTGG
>JAHKKJ010000514.1 GCA_020027655.1 Deltaproteobacteria bacterium
CCTATCGTCGTGCTTGGTGCCACTGCTCGTAGGCCGTAGCCGCGTGCCATTCTCCATCGAATTCCCCACGGCCGCGAGCAGTGCGGAATCACTCGTAGTTCTCACTGCTCGGCCCGTGGTGAAACCATTCTCAGTGGATACCAACCACGGGACCTCTTGGTGCCACTGCTCGTAGGCCGTAGCCGTGAACCAATTTCAACCCGATTCCCATCAAGATTCCTTTGCAATTTCGGGCCGCGTTGGTTGTGGATCACGAGCAGTGAGCACGGCAAGCGCTCTTTTCACCATCCTGCGCTCCGTGGCAAATTTTAGAGTATGGATAGCCTCTTCGATGGGGAACCAACGGGCCTCGTCCACTTCGTGGTCATGGTCGCGCACGTCGCCTCTTATATAGCGCAGGAGATAAAAATAAACCCGCTTGTAAATCCGGATCGGCTCCCGACCCCTCCGCTTGTCGCGGTAGGAGTAACGGATGTCTCCCAGCTTCTTTCGCATTCGCCCTTCTAAACCGGTCTCTTCGCGCACCTCCCGGATCGCCGCGTCGCTGATGCTCTCGCCTTCCTCAACGTGCCCTTTGGGAAGTCCCCAGCGATTGCGCACATGGATCAACGCGATTTCGATCGCACCTGAGTGCCTGCGGTAAATCACACCGCCGGCCGATACTTCTCGCACCGCCCGCATGACAGCTCGCGCTATACCGTGCCGCCAGTCGTCTGCTCACCCAACCACCGGAGGTAGTCTTGACTGCCATCGATGATCGGCAACGCAACGATCTCGGGAACGGAATAGCTGTGCAGCTCGCGCACCCGCTTCTCCAGAGCAGCAAAAAGGCTCCTTTGGGTCTTAATGATTAGCAGCTGCTCTTCGCTCTGTTCAAGCTTGCCTTCCCAACGATAAACCGATTGCACGGGCGCAATGCGATTGACGCAAGCCGCAAGCCGTTCGTCCACGAGGGCCCGCGCCAAACGGTCTCCCTCGGCCGGCGATCCAGCGGTAACATAAACGACGATGAATTCTTGCATTGCAGGCAATCTTACAACGTCTTGAGCAAAAGCCGCAAGAAAAGATATAGGGAAATAAGGAAAGTAGCGAGAGCCAGCGCCGTGGTGAGTCAAATGAGCAGCAAGCACGAGATACGGAAAAGGGTCTGGTCGCGGCTACAGGAACAAAAAGTCGCGCGTTTTCCTGGTGCTGAAGGCCGGATTCCCAACTTCATCGGCGCCGAGGCCTGCGCCCGGGTTATATCTCAAATCCAGTTTTGGAAGAAAGCAAAAGTTCTCAAAGTAAATCCCGATTCGCCTCAGAGAGCCATCCGTCAGAAGGCCCTGGAGGAAGGCAAGATCATTTACATGGCCGTGCCGCGCCTCCACAGCGACAAACCTTTCATCGAGTTGAATCCTAAAAGACTCAAATGCTCGGCTTACGTTGCCTCATCCATCAAGGGCGCCGCAAAATTTGGCCGGCCCGTGAACCTGGAAGAAGTCAGAAAGATCGATCTGATCTTTTGCGGTTCCGTCGCGGTCAATCGAAAGGGCGCCCGCGTCGGCAAGGGCGGCGGCTACTCCGATCTGGAATTTGCCCTTTTAACGGAAGAAAGGAGGATTGATCGTCATACTCCGATCGTCACATCGGTTCATCCCCTGCAGATCGTGAATGAGCAGATCCCCATGACCGAACATGACATCCCGCTGAACGCGATCGCAACCCCTGACGAGTTCATCGAGATCAAATCGCCGCTGCCGAGACCGAAAGGAATCTACTGGGAAATGTTACCGCCGGAAAAGATCGCGGACATTCCCGTACTGAAGAACAGAAAACAACGGTTGGTTAAATGAATTTTCCCACAGCAAGCTGCGGGGCATCGAAGACAAAGAACGGCAGATAGACTTTGCCGTTCCGGTGCAATATGCAAGAAATGCATATTGCTTTCGGGACGTACGGGATCATGAAGTACAATCCTGATATTCATCACCGGCGTTCGATCCGGCTGCGAAATCACGATTATTCATTACCGGGGGCGTATTTCTTGACCGTCTGCACAGAGGATCGGGCGTGTCTGTTCGGCAACGTGGCGGACGACACAATGCGGTTGAACGATGCGGGACGGATGATTGAACAATGGTGGTTTGAATTGAACCGTAAATTTCCGACGGTCGAGACCGACGAATTCGTGGTCATGCCGAATCATTGTCACGGCATCGTCGTCATTCCTGTAGGGGCCGACCTGCGTGTCGGCCCAGGATCGAAAGCCCATCAGGGCGCACACGCAGGTGCGCCCCTACCAACGGTTATCCAATGGTTTAAAACCATGACGACAAACGACTATATCCGCGGCGTGAAAGCCGCGTCATGGCCTTCCTTCAACGGACGATTGTGGCAACGGAACTATTACGAACACATCATCCGCGACGAGGACTCTCTGAATCGTATCCGGCAATACATCGTCGATAACCCTGCCCGCTGGGCATTCGACCGGGAGAATCCGGCAGCGACCGCGCCGGAGCCGGAGAACGAATGGCTGGCTTCACCGAATCCGTCGTCGAAGACGCTTGGCTAGCCTGGCTGGAGAGCCTCGCTTCGCCGCTCAGTTGGTTTTGAACGCTCATCCTTGTTATGTTTAAAGTGCGGAGATAGACCCTGAAAGGGACGGGCACTGCCGCCATGTTAGACCCTAGGCATGCCGCTTAGTTTTCGTGTTGAACCTGCCCAAGGTATGTGTTTAACTCATTAAATTTCCAGGAATTTGCCGCATGCAAAAAATAGATTTTGAGAAAGGCGACGGTCTTGTGCCGGTCATTGTCCAGGACTACCGCTCACGCGAAGTTCTGATGGTCGCCTACATGAACAAGCAGGCGTGGGAGAAAACCAAAAAAACCGGCAGGGCCCATTACTATAGCCGCTCCCGCAAAGGTCTGTGGTTAAAGGGCGAAGAATCCGGCAATTTTCAGGAAGTTAAAAACGCTTTCATCGATTGCGATTACGACACGCTCCTGCTTCAGGTGCGACAAATCGGCGGCGCGGCTTGCCACGAAGGTTATCGGAGCTGTTTTTTTCGCAAACGCGCCAACGGCAATTGGAAGACGATCGACAAACGAGTCTTCGATCCCAAGGAGGTTTACAAGAAGTGAGCGCGTTGAAGTTGGGCCTCCCTAAGGGAAGCCTGGAAGCGGCGACCATTGAACTGTTTAGAAAATCCGGGTGGAAAATTACCACTTCCAGCCGGAGTTATTTTCCATCGATTGATGATGACACGCTGCGTGTCAGCCTGGCGCGTCCTCAGGAAATGTCGCGCTACGTGGAATCCGGGACGTTGGATGCCGGCATCACTGGCAAAGACTGGACCCAGGAAAACGAATCGGACGTCCATGTCGTCGCCGAGATGATTTATTCTAAAGTAACTTTCAGGCCGACTCGCTGGGTTCTCGCCGTGCCCCACGACTCCTCCATCACGAAACTCGAAGACCTCAAGGGCAAGTGCATCGCCACGGAAATGGTCAAATTTACCAAACGCTACTTCGCGGAGCGAAACATTCCCGTGCAAGTGGAATTCTCCTGGGGCGCCACGGAGGCCAAGGCCGCCGAGGGTTTGGTGGACGCCATCGTCGAAGTGACCGAGACGGGCGCGACGATTCGGGCACACGGCTTGAAAATCATCGCCGATTTGTTGGAGTCTTGTCCCCAGCTCATTGCCAACAAAGATGCGTGGAAGGATCCGTGGAAGAGAGCGAAAATTGAACAGATCCAGCTGCTCCTTCAAGGCGCTCTTTCCGCCGAGAACAAAGTCGGCATCAAGCTGAATGTCCCCGAGGTTGATCTCGATAAGGTCGTCCAACTGATTCCGAGCATTACCGCCCCAACCATCGCGACCTTGTATCAATCCGCCGCGCTCAAAGGCGTGAAGTGGTACTCGGTGGAGAGTGTGATCGCAGAAAACGTGGTGCGGGATCTGATTCCGAAGCTGATTCAAAACGGAGCGGTGGGGATTATCGAGTA
>JAHKKJ010000088.1 GCA_020027655.1 Deltaproteobacteria bacterium
TTTGCGTTGACCTGCAACCGGCCCCTTTCGTCGGGACGAAGGCCGATGCGCTCCAGGTTCAACCCCGCGGTGGCACCGACCCGTCCGATGGAGTACATCAGCAGGGGCGCGCTGATCTTCTTGCCGCTTTTGAGATGGATCGCTACAGAGTTGTCCGGTGACTTTTCAATGCGGACGACTTCCTCGTTGAAGCGAAGCGTGACGCCGATGCTGCGCATCTGATACTGGAGGGCTTCAATCAGCTCGCTATCGACGAACTCGAGCAAACGTGGGCGCCGTTCTACCAGGACGACGGGAATGCCGAGCGTGGCCAGAATCGATGCGTACTCGCATCCGATCACTCCGCCGCCTACTATGGTTAAGGACGTCGGCAACTGCTTCAACGTAAGTAGGCCGTCGCTGTCAATAATCGATTCCGAGTCGAAAGCGATCTCCGGAGGGCGCGCCGTTTCTGTGCCCACGGCAACCACAATAAAGTCCGCGGTGTGTTCGTTGGTTTCCGAGTCTTGCTTGATGGAGAGCCGGTGCGGGTCGAGAAATGCTGCGGTCCCGACGATAAAATCCACGTGGTTGCGAATCAGTTGGTTCTGGATGACTTCCTGCTCGGCCTTTACCACGTGATCGCAGCGCATGGCGAGATCTTCAAAAGTAATGTCCTTTTTGACTCGGTAGCTGGCCCCGTACAGGTTGCGTTGGCGGAAGCCGGAGAGAAAGAGGACAGCCTCACGCAGGGATTTGCTCGGAATCGTTCCCGTGTTGATGCAGATGCCGCCGGCAACTTTCTTGCGTTCCACAATGCCCACTCGCTTGCCGACTTTGGCGGCCTGGATAGCGGCCTTCTGACCGGCGGGGCCGGAGCCGATCACCAGCATGTCATAGTGAGCCATCTTGGTCTCCGCGGACTAACGCACGCATCACAATCGGGTTGCGACGTTGCTATCCTTGATCCTTTCGTACGCTCTAAAGCCGACAGCAACGTCCATGATCCCGATACCTTGTAGCTTATAGAGCGTTATCTGATCGTCGTCTGTTCTCCCAGTTACCTTCCCAAGCAGGAGGCTCGATATCTCGTGTACGCGGTCCCAGGAAGCGACTTTGTCTCGAAGCGCGCGAAAGATGTCACTCTCGTTCACGCTCACGGTCTCTTTCGAGGTAATGAAAATCGTGGCCGCCCGCCGCAGCGTTTTTTCGTCGATCTCCTGCCGCATGCGAGTCCTGTCGCCGTTTGCTATCGAAGTGATGTGGCTTCCTTCCTTCAGCCATTTGCCGTCGAAAACCGGCGTCCGAGAATTAGTTGCCGCAATAACGATATCGGCGCCTTCCAAAGCTTCTTCAGGGCTCGCTGCCGCGTTGATCTCGATTGCCAATTCGCGGCTCATCTTTTCGGCGAACGCGCGACGGTGAGCTTCGGAGGGACTGAAGACTTTTACATGCGTCAAAGTTCTGACGACGGCGGCCGCTTTGAGCTGTGTCTCCGCATGGGCGCGGCTGCCAAAAACTGCAACCCGGCTGGAGTTTTTGCGGGCCAGGTACTTGGCGCCGATGCCGCCTGCGGCTCCGGTTCTGAATTCGTTGATAGAACAATCCTGAAACAGTATGAGAGGTTCGCCCGTTTCTGCACTATAGAGGATAACCGTTTCGTGGTGCAAACGGCGGTCCAAATCCGTTTGGAGATAGGCTCCCATGATCCCATGGACCGAACCGGGCAAGAGGCCGAAAATCATCCGATTGGGGTGATGGATTCTCCGACGCGGCAGATCGAAACCGCGGCCGAGGGCCATTTCTTTCAGAGCGTCTTCGATTGCCAAGATCATCTCGTCCATGGAGACGATCTGATCGATGGGAGTGTTTTTGAGAAAGAGCATGCCACTCGAGAGTGATCGAAGCTTCTCGGTTTCCTGAGCCGTACTAATAACCGGATGCGCTCCAAAACAGAGTTTAACGCAGTCGATTAAAACCCGTCAATCGAAATGCCGGAGAGGCTTCCGGAAGAGCGAGCGCCTACGCCGGGTTGACGGCCAACCGCCGCTCAATGTGCCGCGCGTAGCGGGACATCCCATAGCTACACAGCCAGTAGATCACCGCGATGAACAGGTAGAGCTCAAAGGGCCGAATTTCACGGTTGTTCACAATCTGCGCCGCCTTGGTCAGATCGACATAGCCGATGATCGACGCCAGAGAAGTGTCCTTAAGCAGCACGATGCATTGCGTGACTAAAGAAGGGATCATGTTACGCAGGGCCTGGGGCAAAATGACGTGGCGCATCGTTTGTGCCCGGGTAAGTCCGGTCGCCGTGGCCGCTTCCGCCTGGCCGCGGGGAACGGATTGGATTCCCGCTCTGACGATCTCGCCGAAGTAGGCCGCTTCGAAAATGACGAAGGCCGCGAGAGCCACGCTGTATTCCGGTAAGGATTTTCCGACCACAACCGGGATGATGAACCAGAACCAAAAGATCACCATCACTAAGGGCACGCCGCGAAAAAACTCCACGTACAGCGTTGCCGGCAGATAAATCCAGCGCGAACGGGCCAGACGGCCCATGCCGATGAAAATACCCAGAATAAAACCGAAGATGATAGCAGGGACGGCCAAGCGCAAAGTTCCGCCGGTAAAATTGCCCAGGCCAAGAAAGCCCTGGAAGATCAGAAAGCCGACGTTGTTGATAACAACCGCGAAGTCCACCCTCAAAACTCTCCAGTCTGCCTTTTGGTGATCATCCCTGGGATCGCGAATCTTTTCTCCAACTGTGACATGGTGGTGGCGATAGCGAGGCAAAGCACGAGGTAGATCAAAGTTCCGGCGGTCAAAGCTTCGAAGGCCTTCGCCGTATAGGTCTCGATCTGGCGCGTCTGAAAAGTCAATTCGGCAACGCCGATCGTCAGCGCCACCGAGGAGTTTTTGATCAGGTTCAGCGACTCGTTGGTGGCGGGGGGAATGATCAGCCTCAAGGCGATGGGGATGATGATCAAACGATAAGCTTGAGCCATCGTGAGTCCCGTCGACACCGCGGCTTCGAACAGCGTTTTCGGGATGGACTGGATTCCGGAGCGCATCACCTCGGAAAAACGCGCGCCGTGATAGACCCCTAGCGCGACAACACCGGCCCAGAACTCAGCGCCGTGATCGAACAGCCAATCCTGCAGCGGCTGCGGCAGTAAGGGCGGCACGGCGAAATACCAGAAGAACATCCAGACGAGGAGCGGCACGTTTCTGAAGAATTCGACGTAAAAGCTCGCAAGCCAGCGCAGCGGCGTGATGGAGACGGTTCGGACCGCACCGGAAAATATCCCGAGGGTGAAGGCGACCACCCATGCGACAACGGAAATCTCGATGGTCGTGACCAGACCCTGGAGGAGCCACAGGCCAGATTGGCCGCGCCAAAGTACACTCCAGTCGAAGTTGTAGGTCATCGATTAAGAAGGTTTCGAGTTGCGGGTTTCGGGTTAAAACTCGGAACTGGAAACTCTAAACCCGAAACTTCACTTCGGTACCACCTGCATCTGTAGAAAACGTTTGGTCTCCGGCGCCAACGGGTAGGGGACTTCGCCCTTCGGGCCGAACCACTTCTCGTATAGCTCGAAGTATTTTCCGGATTCGATAGCTTCCATGAGGCCGACGTTAACTACTTGGCGAAAGTCCGAGTCGTTTTTTCTCATGGCCATCCCATAGGGCTCGTAGGAAAAGAATTCGCCGACAATGGCCCATTCATCCGGCTTGGGCGCTTTGGCCTTTAAACCGGCGAGTTGAATTCCATCGTTCGTATAAGCTTGCACCTGTCCCTGGGCCAGGGCTTGGAATGCCGCAGGTTGATCCGGAAATTCCAACAACTTTGCCGTCGGCACGCGCTCGCGTATGATTTTCGCATTCGTGGAACCCTGTTGAGCCGCAATGCGTTTGCCGGCGATGGTTTGAATTCCTTTGATCGGGGTGCCTCTCTTGACAAGAAACTGCGCGCCGGTGGCGAAAAAAGTCAAACTAAAGTCGACTTGTTCTCGGCGTGACTGGGTGTCGCTCATGGTTTCGGCGATTAAGTCAACCGCGTTTGAAGTCAAGAGCGGGATGCGGGTATTCGGCGCCGACTCTTTTTTTTCAAGCTTGATTTGCTTGTTGAGCTTTTTCGAGATCAACGGCAAGATCGATGTCTCCACGAGATCGATCGAGAATCCTACCCACTCGTTGTTCTTGTTCACGTAGGCAAACGGTGGCGACCCGGTGCGGGTGCCGATGGTGAAGATCCCGGTCTGGCTGATTTTTTCCAGTGTGGTTTCCGCTCGGGCAACGGTGATACTTCCGGCAACCGAGATAAAGGTGGCGAGCAAGAGTAGCAATCGTTTCATCGAATTCTCCTCAATGTGAAAGAATTTTCCCTAAAAACTGCTGGGCTCTGGGTGATTGTGGCGCGCCAAAAAAAGTTTCCGGTTTGCCTTCCTCGATGATCTGTCCTTCATCCATGAAAACAACCCGGTGCGCCACGCGTCGGGCGAAGCCCATCTCATGGGTGACCACGACCATGGTCATTCCGTCGTGCGCGAGGTCAGTCATGACTTCCAAAACTTCGTTGATCATTTCGGGGTCCAGAGCTGACGTGGGCTCATCAAAAAGCATGATCTTCGGTTTCATCGCTAGGGCACGAGCAATGGCTACCCGCTGCTGTTGCCCGCCGGAGAGGTTCGCTGGATAAACCCCGGCTTTGTCCGGGATCCCCACGCGGTCCAACAGCTCTTTGGCAACTTTTTCGGCTTCGCCGGCAGCCAATCCCTTTACCTTGGTCGGCGCAAGAGTAATGTTCTGTAGCACGGTCATGTGAGGATAAAGATTGAAGGACTGAAAGACCATGCCCACGTCGGTCCGCAGCTTCGACGGATCGAACTTGGGGTCCAAAAGAGACTGTCCATCCACGATGATCTCGCCCGACTGAATCGATTCCAGCCGATTAACGCAGCGGATGAGCGTGCTCTTGCCGCTGCCGCTGGGTCCACACACTACCACGACTTCGCCTCCGCTGACTTTCAGGTTTATGCGTTTGAGGACGTGGAGCGAGCCAAACCACTTGTCTACATCGCGAAACTCGATCACGGCAAGAAGTTTAATTTTCAACCGTCAAGATTGCAAAATATCGGATCGCATACTATATGAACAAGGGCTTTTTGCAACAGACACAAACGCATCCTCTGAAGAATATCTCGCCTGGACAGGCAGTATTCTGTCGGGCCGGCAAATTTTCTATCAAAGGTGAACATTCCGCAGAAGAAATAAGATGGAGGTTTAGTTCGGCGTGAACATCTACCTAGTCCGGCACGGTGAGGCGGTATCGGAAAGATTGGATCCCGAAAGACCGCTCACTTCCTCGGGACGAGAAGAGGTCCAGCGAATGGCCCTTATGGCGGTGGCCAAAAATGTTCAAGCCTCGGCGATATTCCATTCCGGAATCCTGCGCGCAAAACAAACCGCAGAGATACTGGCGGAGCATCTTCAATTCACTTTGGCCGTACAGCAGCTTTCTGGCTTACGACCGCAAGACGATCCGGCCATCGCCAAAGCCGAGATCGAGGCAGCGGAAAGTCCCATCATCCTGGTGGGCCATCTTCCTCACCTCAACCGGCTAATAGCCCTGTTGGTCAGCGGTGATGTGGAGTCGGGAGCTATGGAGATCCCTCCCGCGACCATGGTGTGCTGTAGCAACGACGGGTCAAAATGGAAAATCTCTTGGACGCTAACGTCGCACCCTCTATGACCCGTAGTTGACCGGCGACAGGGGATGGTCTAAAAAGGAAATGGAAACGCTTACGATTTAATCGAAAGGCAGATGCAATGGCTTCAGAGACACTGACAATTATCGACAACCGGACAGGCAAGAAATACGAGGTTCCCATCCGTAACGGCGCGATCAAAGCCACAGACCTGTTCCAAATCAAAGTTGCCGAAGACGATGGGCTGGTCAGTTATGATCCGGGCTTCATGAACACCGCCTCCTGCCAGAGCAAGATCACCTACATTGACGGCGACAAGGGTATCCTGCGCTATCGGGGTTACCCTATCGAGCAGCTCGCGGAAAAAAGCAATTATTTGGAAACCGCTTATCTAATTCTTCACGGCGAGCTGCCGACCCAGTCTCAATTGGCAGACTGGACACACCATATCACTTATCACTCCATCATCCACGAAAACATTAAAGAACTCATTGACGGGTTCCATTATGACGCCCACCCCATGGGCATTTTGGTGAGTACCGTTGCCGCCTTATCGACTTTTTATCCCGGAGCCAAAAAAATCTTCGACCCTCAGTCCCGGAGAGATCAAACCTACCGCCTTATCAGCAAGATGCCGACATTGGCTGGCTTCGCTTATCGCCATAGCCTTGGTCTCCCCTATTCTTACCCGGACAACGACCTGAGTTATACCGGTAATTTTCTCAACATGCTGTTCAAAATGACGGAGCTTAAGTACAAGCCCAATCCGGTGCTTGAGAGAGCCCTGGACGTCCTTTTTATTCTGCACGCGGATCACGAGCAAAACTGCAGCACGAATGCCATGCGCGGTGTCGGCAGTTCCCAGGTCGATCCTTACTCCGCCGTCGCGGCGGCGGCCGCGGCTCTTTATGGCCCGCTTCACGGAGGCGCCAATGAAGCTGTACTGCGAATGTTGATGGCGATTGGCTCGAAGGCCAAAGTCCCCGAGTTCATCAAGAAGGTCAAAGGCGGTGAGGGGCGATTGATGGGCTTTGGCCATCGGGTCTACAAGAATTACGACCCGCGCGCCACGATCATCAAGCAGATTGCTGATCAGGTCTTCGAGGTCAAAGGGCGCAACCCGTTGCTTGATATCGCTCTTGAACTCGAACGTATCGCTCTCGAGGACGGCTATTTTATCCAGCGCAAGCTCTATCCCAACGTCGATTTCTATTCCGGTCTGATATACCAGTCGATGGGCCTACCGATGGACATGTTCCCGGTTTTGTTCGCCATTCCGCGCACCTCGGGATGGATTGCTCAATGGGAAGAAATGCTCACCGATGCGGATCAAAAGTTGGCGCGGCCGAAGCAGATCTACCTCGGTGCTGAGACGCGCGACTACGTGCCGATGGAAAAGAGAAAGTAGGAAAAAGCTGGGTCTTACCTTAACATTCCGCCGCGAAATCCTTCAGTCACTATTACTTTCAACAGCTGACCGACCCGAAGGGTTGGGTTGGCAAGACCGTTGAGTTCCATCAAAGCTCTAACGTGTTGACCGTAGCGCCGGGCGATGGCAAAGAGCGTTTCTCCTTTTTTGACCTCGTGGGTGACGAACTGAGCTTGTCTCGTTTCTCGCTCTTGATAGCTTTGCGCGAATATTGTCGCGTGTCCGGTCGGGAGCTTCACGCGGAAAGCACTCTCCTCCGGCGGGGTCTGGCCCCGGAGTAACTCCGGGTTTAGTTCTCGTATTGTTTCCGGGTCAGTGTCTGCCATTTCAGCCAAAGAAGCCAAGCGCAAACTCCCCTGAACTTCCATTTCTTCGTAGTCCATCGGGGGTTCATATGCCACGTCAATGAAACCATATTTTTGCGGATCGCTGGCGATCAGCGACGCTGCCACGAATTTGGGAACGAAGTTGCGCGTTTCATCTCTTAACTTGGCCTTCGCGCTTAGCGTCCAAAAATCGTTTGCTCCGGAGCTCTGCATGGCCTTTTCAATGGCACCCTGCCCTGCATTGTAGGCCGCGATGGCCAGATACCATCGACCAAAGTAGTCGTGCAGATCCTTGAGATAGGCAGCGGCGGCCCGGGTGGATTTTACCGGATCTCGGCGCTCATCCACCCACGAATCAATTTTCAAACCGTACCTGCGTGCAGTGCCGGGAACAAATTGCCAGAGTCCGACGGCCCCTGAAGGAGATGAGCTGTGGACGACAAAACCGCTTTCGATGAGCGCCAGGTAGGCCAGCTCTTCCGGAACTCCTTCCTCGTGCAGCACCTGGGCGATCATCGGCATATACTTTCCGGAGCGGGCCAGGACCTTTTCGAGGTCGTTTCTACCGCTTTTGGAAAATTGGTTGATGAAGTAGCGGACCCTTGGGTTTTCAATCACCGCTTTAGAAAATTCCAATCGACGTCGCTCGACGGGTTGGTCTATTGCTTTGTTAAGGTCCTTCTCCAACGAGTTCAAGAAACGATCTTCTGCATGCGGTCCGGAAACATTTCTCGATACCGAAGACTCGTTTTGAACTGATGCCGATCTCTTGTTTGCTTGTTGCTGATCGGGTTTTGGCGCGGCTTCTCTGGCGCTCTTTGAGCTGGTGTCGAGTGGTGCCGGCGCCAGCAGATCTTCCTCCTGCACATCGAGTTGCTGCGCAAGGGCGTCATACTCGACCGCAAGTGAATGTTGATGAGACGGGCTGTCAGTTGGTTTTGCTTGTGTTGATTCTACGAGAGGTGGCACAGCGCGCACCACGGTTATTGGAAACCATGCGCAGCCATGCAAAAGGCCAACCGCCAAGCCGAAGACTAGAATTTGAGTTCGCGTCGACATCGCTTGGTCACCAACGAACCCGCGAAGGGTACTCGAATCGTCAGCGTGGTGCAACCCAAAAGGGCTTGACAATTGATCGTCTAAGTCTCTAGATTCCTCGGCGATGCCAAAAAGTTGAAAAGGATTGACAGATTGGAGCAAAAAAAAATAAAAAAGAGTCCAGCTAATCTAAGGATAAGGATGAAGGAGGCGCTGTTGTGAAGACCAGAATCGTTTTTGTGCTGGCGGGCGCACGCCGTTAGGTTTGGCGGTCACTGACGCCTTCGATTAGGTAACTAACCAGGTAGACCAATGATGATTCGCCCATCAAGAAAAAGATTGATTGGTTTTTTCTCGGCGTTATGTTTCTCGATTTCGTTCAAAGTTGCCCCTGCTGAGGAAATCACTGTTTCCTACGCTTCGCTCACGGCAGCCTATATGGATCATGTTGTAGCAATGGAGAAGGGCTACGCCCTCGAAGAAGGGCTGAATGTTAAAGTCATGAGAGCTGGAGGAGGGACGGCAACCCAAACCTTGCTGTCAGGACAATTGCATTTCAGCTCGTCGGCGGGCACTGCCCTCAGTGCGGCTCTACGAGGCGGTCTCGTCAAAATTGTTTACACTAATATGTCGCGCCCCACCTACCGTCTTGTTTCAAACAAGCCAGAGATTAAAACTCTGCAAGACCTCGTGGGGAAGAAAATCGCTATCAATACTTTCGGTGATACGGGTCATCTCGCTACGCTTTTGCTTTTTAAAAAGCACGGGCTGGATCCGAAATCTTTCCTCTTTATCGCCGTCAGAAATGAAGCCCGCTTTCCCGCTTTTGTGTCGGGCTCCGTCGACGCTGCGCCCTTGAGCCCCAGAGATGTCGCTCAATTGAGCCCGCTGAAGGGTCACATCCTCGCTGATACTACAAAAGAGGTTCAGCTGGTTTGGAACGGTGTTGCGGTTTCCAGCAAACTGCTCGCGGAAAACCCTCTCTTGGTCGAACGTTTCCTGCGCGCGGTGGCCAAAGGGAGAGAATTTGCGCGCCGTTATAAGGAGCCAACGATTGCAATGATAGCCAAGCATAATCCATCACCGTTGGACGTCTTGTCCTTGGACTATGACACGGTCCTGGGAAGTATGACCGAGGCAGGTTGGGTGGCGGATGATGTGCTCAGAGACGAAATTGTGACAAGAGGAGAACTGATTAAGGTGGCCAAATTGCCAGAGGCCGGACAGCTGTTTGATTACCGCATTATCAAGAAAGTGTATACCGAGCTTAAAAAGAGCTGGAAGCCGGAGCTTTGATCAAA
>JAHKKJ010000515.1 GCA_020027655.1 Deltaproteobacteria bacterium
CGTACTGAGAATTTATCATGATCGGGGCGAGATCAATTCGTTGCAAGGTCGGTTGGCCAGCGGCCTTCTTCTGTTTCAAGATCTCTGCGTCGTGCCGATGATGCTGTTACTCCCAGTCCTGGCAGGCTCGGGACAGGATTCGATCTTTTTGATTGTCTGGGTTCTGGCGAAATCCCTGATTACACTGGTCGCAATCGTCTGGACGGCGCGGAAGTTACTGCCGCGACTCCTCCACCAGGTCGCCTTGCTTCGCAATCGGGAAATCTTTGTGCTTTTCGTGGTTTTGGTGTGTTTCGGAACTGCCTGGTTAACTTCGGAAACCGGGCTTTCGCTGGCGCTGGGAGCGCTGGTCGCGGGTCTGGTCATCTCTGAATCTGAACTCAGTCACCAGATCGTTGCCGACATTCTCCCCCTGCGCGACTGTTTCAGCGGTATTTTCTTTATTTCCATAGGGATGTTGTTAAATCTCGCTCTTTTGTCCCAAGACTTTCGCATTACTTTATTGGAGCTTCTGCTGATGATCGGTATCAAAAGCATGGTGCTCTTTGCCGTCTTTTGGTGGTTATATCGTTCCATTCGATTAGGGGTTGTGCTGGGCCTAGGTTTGGCTCAGATCGGCGAGTTTTCATTTGTTTTGGCCAAAGCGGGTATGAACTATAAACTTCTCAGCCCGGCGGATGGACAGATTTTCCTGGCGGCTTCGATTTTAAGCATGATGGCAACCCCCTTTCTGATCCAGTGGGCACACGCTTGGGCATTTGGTTTCGAAGGCCTCTTTAAGGACACCGGATTCAATCGTTCAACGAGCGGTGGAGCAAATGAAACCGCCTCAGCTACGGGCCACGTGATTGTCGTTGGCTACGGATTGAACGGGCAAAATTTGGCGCGGGTTCTAAAGGAAGTTAGTATCCCCTATCGGGTTCTGGAAATGGACCCCGATCTGGTACGTTCCGCCAAAGCGGACGGAGAGCCAATCTCTTTCGGTGATGGGACGCGGCCGGAAATATTGCAGCAAGTGGGTATCGAAACGGCCCGCGTTTTGGTCGTCGCGATCTCTGATCCGGCTGCCACGGCGCGTTTGGTGTCCCAGGCTCGCCGGTTAAGGACCGACCTCTACATTATCGTTCGGACCCGCTATGTGGCGGAGATTGATCGTCTCTACCGGCTTGGGGCCAATCAGGTCATCCCCGAAGAGTTTGAGACGTCCGTAGAAATTTTTGCCCATGTTTTGCAGGAATATCATGTTCCGCGCAATGTGATCTCGCTTCAGGTGGATCTGATCCGCAAGGCACACTACGGTACATTGCGTGGCATCCGGCTTCAGGGCAAACAGCTGGATGCGCTAAGTCAATTTCTCGTGGGAACCACAAGCGATATCTTTTCCATCGTCGAAGCATCACCTGCAGTCGGCAAGACCTTGGAAGAGATCAACCTGCCCTTGCGCAGCGGGGTGTCCGTCATCGCTGTGGTTCGAGACGGCAAATCCTACCCGAATGTTGGCAACGACTTTAAACTAGCAGTCGGCGATATGCTCGTTCTTTTGGGTGGGCACAAGGCCTTGGATGATGCCGCGCAGATTCTGAAGCCGGCCGGCGACAATCAATCTTGAAGGTTCTTTTAACGCTGCGGGTCTGTTTCAACGGAAACCGGATCTAAAGTCTTTTTTGGTTGCAGACTTTTTTTCTGCTTGCCTTGCAACAAAATTTCCTTGCGGGCATATTTGTTCTTGCTTTTTGTTTTCTTTGGTGTAGCCTTGCAGTTCGGTCCTCCGATCGACGGCGAAGAATAAACTGATCATGGGCGATCTCCAACGCGTCCGAAACCCAAACTGAAAACAGATTCATGGCAGCTTTGGACGACAATCTTCGAAAGGTTCCTCCGCAAAACCTCGAGGCCGAGTCTTCCGTTTTGGGGGGAATCTTGCTTGAAAACGACGCCATTAATATCGTTTTGGAATTGCTTCGCCCGGAAGATTTCTATCGCGAATCTCACCGCAAGATTTTTCGCGCCATGATCGAGCTCACGGATCGCAGCGAACCGGTGGATCTCATCACGCTGAGTGAGTGTCTCAAAAATCGGGGCGAGCTTGACGCGGTAGGAGGCAGCGCCTACTTGGCTTCTCTGGCTGATTTTGTCCCGACAGCGGCCAACATCTCTTACTACGCGCGGATCGTGCGAGAAAAGGCGATCTTGCGCAGTCTCATCAGCACGGCAACCGAGATTGCTACCCGGGGTTACGAAGAGCAGGGCAACATCGAAGAGTTCTTGGACACGGCGGAGAAAGTGATCTTCGATATATCGGAAAAAAAGATCAAAGCATCCTTCTTCGCCGTAGGGGATATGATCAAAGACACGCTCAAAACCGTCGAAAGGCTGTATGAGCGCAAAGAGATGGTCACCGGAGTACCCACGGGCTACGAGGATTTGGACAAACTTACCGCCGGACTTCAGCCATCCGACTTGGTCATAGTTGCCGGTCGACCCAGCATGGGCAAGACCGCCTTCAGCCTCAACATCGCCACCAACGCAGCTTTTACGGGGGTGGGAGTTGCGGTTTTCTCACTCGAAATGGCCAAGGAGCAGCTCGTTCTGCGCATGCTTTGTTCCGAAGCCCACGTCAACAATTCCAAAGTTCGCTCCGGTTATTTAGCAGAACGAGATTTTCCGAAATTGGCGAACGCCGCAGGGAGGCTCCACGAGGCGCCGATCTATATCGATGATACCCCGGCGATTTCAGTGCTCGAGCTTCGCGCCAAAGCGCGGCGCTTGGTGCGTGACCGGACGAAGAAAGTCGGGCTGATCGTCATTGATTACCTGCAGTTGATGCGAGGCATGGGAGCCGCGTCAAACCGCGAACAGGAAATCTCAGAAATCTCGCGCTCTTTAAAGGCCCTGGCCAAAGAATTGACCGTCCCGGTCATCGCCATCTCGCAGCTCAACCGGCGGGTGGAGGATCGCGGCGACCGGCGGCCCATGATGTCCGACCTGCGTGAATCGGGCGCCATCGAACAGGACGCCGACGTCATCATGTTTATTTATCGGGACGAGGTTTACAATCAGAACTCCGAAAAAAAAGGTATCGCGGAAATTATCGTTGCCAAGCAACGCAACGGACCCATCGATACGGTGGAGCTGACCTTTCTCAACGAGTTTATGCGCTTTGAGAATTATACGCCGCGTGACGAATTCGACTATGAAGAGGCGGACGAAGCCTAGAATCTCACCGTTGAAATGTTCAACAGAACGACTTTAAGAAAATTTATCCCGCCAAGACGCCAAGTACGCAAAGAAAGAAATATTTCTCCGAACTTGGCGCGCTTTGCGTCTTTGCGCGAGATATTCTTTTTCGATTCCGCAATCAGAATTCAACCGACAATTTCAAATATCTTTGGCTAGAATTTAGTTCCTGCTGTTTCCGGAATTACGCCGCCACACTCCCTCGGCGCCGCACAAAGTTCACCATTTTTACGCTCATCACGACTTCGCGATTTTGGTTCAGCACTTCGACAAAAGAGCGGATAATGCCGCGATCCGGCTTGGACTCGGAGCGGCGGGTTTCCAAAATTGTTACGCGAATGGACAGGTCATCGCCCGGGAACACCGGCCTATCCCATTTCAGCTCATCGCAGCCCGGTGAGCCGAGGTTCGCCACCTTCGATAGATAGTTATCCGTGTAAAGCCGCATCATCAGCGCGGCCGTGTGCCAGCCGCTGGCAATCAAACCGCCGTAGATGCTTTTTTTCGCAAGTTCGGGATCGGTGTGGTACGCCAGCGGCACAAAGCGCCGCCCAAACTCGAGCACTTCTTTTTCATCCACCGGGATAGAGCCAAATTCGTGCACAGCGCCGGCAACATAATCTTCGAAGTAGCGGTTGTCGGGTAAGGTGGCAAAGGTCGAGCTGTTCATGTCGTCCGCCTGGTTGAGACAGTTGGATAGAAATTTACGCGAGGTTTGCGGCGGGTGGGCTACCTGCCCGAGCTCTTC
>JAHKKJ010000089.1 GCA_020027655.1 Deltaproteobacteria bacterium
TCGCGTCCCTCGATCGACAGAACCTCGGCTGTGTCATCCTTCATCATTGAATCCGGTTAATGCTCAGCATAGCGGCAAGGCCTTTTACATCTTAACACTTGATGGGGAAGGCCGGGATAGGGGGCGCGGAAACCGATTAAATCAATCACCCCTACCTTTGTCCTTCCCCGTCGAGGGGAAGGAATCAGGGCTCTGGGAAGGTGTCGCGGTTGACTGCGAATCTGGCCCAAACCGACGCGCTGGCGTGAAGGTCGATGCCGCTGCTCATCACACGGCGCCATCTTCCTTAGAGTAGTCGGTGGTCAGCCATCGTTCCGGACGCATGCGGATAAGTACGTTGTCTGTATCCGTAGGCAAGTTTCGCGTCTCCTCCACATAGCGGTCGCCCATTTCTTTGCCGAGATAACGGCGGGCGAGCGGGCGCAGATCGCGCTCGATGTCCGCGGCTTCAGTAAAAATGATGGCGCCCTCCGCTGACGTACTTGTACGGCGGATTTTCCGTCTGAACGCAGAGACTAAATCTGCCGGCGCGCGCGAGCAGTCGTCCCTTCCGCGACTCCCTACCGGTCATGATTCGCAGATCTCCTCCCGAATCATAGGAACCGGTTGATTCGTAGGCGGAAGGCGATTTAGCAACCGCAGCCGCAAAATTCATCTCGTAGATGGATCTGGAATAGCAGGCGTCTGGGGGCCGACGTTAAATAATCGCCAGGCAACATTTAGCAATTCGAAAACAAGCGTAATGTGTCAATACGACCCGCCAGTGACACGAACTATTTACCGTCGTCCATGCTGACGACGATGATGGCGTTGGCGATCAGCCAACCGTCGTCGCCTTTTTCATTGAGCACCTGCAATCCACCGTGAACGACGTTGATATGGCCGGCGCCGTGGGGCAGCGTTTCCAACACCGCCTGCTTATCTACGTCGTCGGGCTTGGGCACGCCGATGGTTACTTCGACCCGCATATCGTCAGCGGTCTTGCCCACCAGCCGCGGAAATCCCAGGCTGCTGTGATGAATCGCATCGAACACCGCCCGTTTGGCGGCAGTGGTGTAATCCAATCCGTGAACGTCCACTCCCATTCCCATTTCTGTAACGCACCGTACCCAGGCCATAGCTGTCACCTCCATCTGCGAGTTGCAGTCGAACCGATTCTTGCGATACTCATTAGCAACGGGAGGACGGCTCCGTCAAGCTTTCTGTCGGCTTCGGCCCGGAGAAGCTCGTTTGACCTTCTCGGCCAAAGCCAAACTGCCAACCGCAATGGCTTGCGACCAGCATCGACCCTTTGGGAATTCCTGAATTTCGAAAGTCCACCGCTTTGCTTCTTTAAACGATTTGAACTGAGCGAAGCGGTTGAACGTTTGGAACAATTGGAACTGGCTGCGGTATTCAGATTGATTCCTCGCCAGGCACTTTTAATTTTGACAATTTCGCTTAGTCGATCTAGCTCTCTGTTAATCTGCAGGTCGAATTGCGTTCGATTCGTCAAGCGGGCGACTAGCAATTTGACGTAGTTTTTGTATTACGGCGTATCCACGGCGCGGCGCGGCTGGCTCACGCGCGATGAAGTCTTGAACACCCTCGATGCTGAAGATTTCATGCAGGCCGTTCATCCATGAACCGTGTGTTTGTGCTCTCGCCGGCGAATTGCAATGGCGTGCGCGCCCGGTGGCTGCTTAGGAAGCGCACGGCCAAAAAGCTCGCCAGCGGCATTGGTCCTGATTGTGAAGTCGTTCTGCTGGGAAGCCTTGCCAGCCGCAAATACTTAA
Source organism: Deltaproteobacteria bacterium (assembly GCA_020027655.1). Lineage (GTDB taxonomy): Bacteria > Desulfobacterota > Binatia > UBA9968 > UBA9968 > DAIRFP01. Next base: position 1,776 of record JAHKKJ010000089.1, read on the forward strand.
AAATATTGAGTCCGATTTTCGGCCGCCGGCTCATCGTTCCCGCTGAATTTATCGGTCGTGGGGATATGAGCTGCGGCGCTATGCAAGAGAGAATCGTGAGTTGAGTTGCTTCGATGGCACAATTCTAACCGCGTGCAAAATGAATCGGACCTCCGACAACAAACAGGCAGCAAAAGTCAGAAAATCACAAGAGTAAAGTGACGATTCGCACGCCAGGATTGTGCAACGCATTCGTTCCAAGCCATCGCGGACGCTTTTTTTTGCAATGTGAATCGCTTCCTGTCCGTCTTTCTCGCACACAGACTCAAACAAATCTCCCACGCTTGCTCCGACCGGAAAAGTAGCCCGCAAATCAACGAGGAAGTGGTAAAGCCATTTAGTCCCCTTAACGACGGCAGTTTTGCGATGCAATGCTTATGTGAACAATCCTCTTATTAGCGCCAAACTTTTTGTCGCGAAGCAATGCTTCTCTGGCACGACTCTTGCCCAATACTGTTTTGAGAATTCGAAAATCCGTTACGTATAGACGTTTGGAGAAAGCCGCAGGTGAAGTCGCCCACGATCTCGGAACGAGTTTCAGTTGTGAGAAACTTAAATTTACGTTTTAGAAATCTTGCGACAAAGAGATCGTTTCTTTGGATCGGCGGATCAGTTTTGCTGATCCTGATCCTTATTATTATTGTAGCCGCCTTCCTTCTCGACGAGCCCTTGCGAAGGAAGATGGAGGCCGACCTAAATAACCGCCTGAAAGGGTATACAGTCCGCATTGGGCGCCTTGACTTCCATCCATTCGGACTTTCGCTCGATCTTGAAGAGTCGACGATTTATCAGAGTGCTCATCCCGATCCGCCGATTGCCCACATACCCAATCTAAGCGCCAGCGTTCACTGGAAAGCTCTGTTGCGCGGTCGGTTGGTGGCGGACTTTGAGCTGGACAATCCCACTGTACGGTTCGATCTGACGCAGTTCAGCGAAGAGGCTCGGGATGAAACGCCGATTGAAGAAAAGGGCTGGCAGGATGCTGTGCAGGCGATCTATCCGCTGAAGATTAACCGGTTCGTGATTCGGAACGCCGACGTCACCTACATCGACAAAGGTCCATTCCGACCTCTGCGAATCACGAAACTTAATTTTCTCGCAGAAAACATCCGGAATGTTGAGTCAGAGGAAGGAACTTACCCGTCACCCGTCGAAGTGGAAGGGGTGGTTTTCGATACCGGCAAATTAAGCCTGAAAGGCAATGCCGACTTTCTTGCCGAGCCGCATGTGGCCTTAAAAGGCGATTTTCAAGTCGACAAGGTTACCCTCGATTATTTCAAGCCCATCAGTGAACGATACGATTTTTCCGTGCGCAAGGGAGTTCTTTCCACCGATGGATCGATCGAATATGCATCTCAAATCAAAAGAATAATGATCAAAAAGCTAACCCTGGACGGCGTTGACGCCGACTACATCCATGAGGCTCCGAGTGCGCCGGTAAAGGAGATGACAAAAGAAGTTGGCAAAACCGCGCGAAAATACAGCAATAAACCAACCTTGGAACTCAAAGTCGATGAAGTGCAAGTGCGTAATGGTCAGCTGGGATATGTCAATCGAGCGGCGAAACCGGCTTATCGGGTTTTTTTTACGGACGCGTCATTAGAAATACAAAATTTCAGCAACCACTTAAAAGACGGCGTGGCCCGTGGCCGGGCGAAGGGAAAGTTTATGGGAAGCGGCCCCAGTCAGCTTGAAGTCCAGTTTCGCCCCGAAAACAAAGGTCCCGACTTCAATGTCACTCTGGGCATCGAAAACACGGACATGCGTAAGATGAATGATCTTTTTCGAGCTTACGGTAACTTTGATGTCGTCGCTGGCATGTTTTCTTTTTACTCGGAAATAAGAGTGAGACAGGGCAAAATTGAAGGCTACGTGAAGCCGCTTTTTCATGACATGGATGTGTATGATGAACGCCAGGATCGCGAGAAAACTATGTTCCGGAAACTTTACGAGGGACTTGTGGGCGGCATTTCGTCTTTGCTCACAAATCGACCTCGGGAAGAAGTCGCAACGCAAACGTCGATCTCCGGAGACATAGAATCACCTCAAACGAGCACGGGGGAAACTGTGCTGAGACTGATCCAAAATGCTTTCTTCAAAGCGATTCTTCCGGGGTTCGAAAAAGAAGTTTCGCAACGCCGCGACGGTCACAAGCCCAAAGCCGACTCCTAACTGAGAACCAACGCCAACAGGGACGGTGGACCGCCCCCTTGGAACGAAATCGTTACCGACGACGAGCCCGAGGAAGACGATTGCAACGGACCGAGCCGCGTGAACCAACTTTGTTATGAGCGAAAAGTACTGAGCCACGGATCTGCCTGCTCGCCCGCATTACGCTTTAATCTACTGGATGTCTCAATTGGGCGCCAGACAATTCTTTTTCGTTCATCAGGTCATTGAAACGTAACCATGCTCAACGGCCCACCGGTCAGTGCCCTCGTCGGTCCCCTCGATAGGAACCACAGTAAACCAGAAGAGTTTCCGCCCCAACGGGTCTTCGCCCGGCACGACCTTGCCGTCATAGCGGGTCGGACCTTCGCCGAAAACCGTTTGGCTCGCGTTCCTGTACAGGTCGATCCTTTGCAGCAACGAGCGGCAGCGCGCAAACTCGCGAGCGTGCGACGCTGTGGTAGGAAGTCGCGAGCCGATGCTGCCTGTTTTGACCCCGACTGATAGTGCGGCACCGTCACGTCTTGAGATTGGCCGGCGCGTCTGCCGCTTTGTTCATCCGGCGTAACAAATCTTGGCCCTCCGTGCGGCGCACGCCTGGCACCAAGGTAAATGGCCCGCGGACGAGTTGCTGATTGATCTTAGGCAGCGTGAGATTGTAGACAATCATTTCCTCGATATTGGCATCTTCAGCAAGGGCGGCATATACAATGCGCTTGAGTCCCACGAAAGAGAGTGCCGCGCTACACATCAAGCAGGGCTCTAAAGTAACGTAAAGAGTCAGTGCATGACGGTCTTGCGCGTCCATTTCTTGAAGCTCCCGGCTGACTCCATGGAGCAGGACCATTTCGGCATGGTTAGTCAGATCGCCTGTCTCTTGAATGGTATTGTGGGCAACCCCAATGATTTGATCCGGCGACGCGAGCAATGCTGCTACGCCTGCTCCGCCGTAAGCAAGGGCTGAGCGCGCTTCCCGCATGACTCGATCCATCAATGTAATATCCCGTTCTGATGCTTTTTCTGTCGGCATTACGCTGGACCGCCTTTTGATTCCTAATCACGAAAGCAAATTTTGCGCCCGCGGTGTTTTCCGGTGACGGCGCCGTTGAAGTTGGCGCACGTTAGATCCAGTGTTCTTCCCGACACGCTCTTGCTTATTCCGTAATCCTTGCGCGATGCTGAACCTGTGCGCACTCGGCTTACGTTATGTTCGGTTTGTATGTAAATGAGACACAACGACGGCCGGTTGCGCCGACAGCCTTTGACCTCTCCGCTGGCACATACTTTGCGGAGCTACTACCACGTGCTTGACTTATTACTCACAACACAATGGTAGCCATCGACGCTTCGTGGCGAGCGTCTCATGCGGCATGGCCCGCTACCCATTTCGCCGAGATCTTGAGAAAGATGCAGAGTTTGCTGATTAATCGTGATCTCTCATGGCTTGAGTTCAATCGACGTGTTTTGGAGGAAGCCCGAGACCCCTCTGTCCCACTTCTTGAGCGCGTAAAGTTTCTGGCCATCTTCAGTTCCAATCTTGACGAATTTTTTATGGTCCGGGTGGCGGGTTTAAAGCGCCGGGCCAATAACAGCGGGACAACCTCAGACGGAGTCACCGGGGCATCGGTCTTGACGGCGATCTCTGAAAAAGTCCATGAGCTTGCGGAAGAGCAACATCTCTGTTTCCTCGATACTATTTTGCCGCAGCTTACAGCCGAAGGCATTCATTTGCTTCATCCGGAGGAAATAAGCCGCGAGCAAGAACAATTTTTGGAAGACTACTTTCGAAAGACGCTTTATCCGATAGTGACTCCCTTGGCTATTGATCCGGGTCATCCATTCCCGTATTTAGCTAACCGTTCAATTTGTTTGGTCGTATCTCTCCACGCGAAGGACACCTCGCCTTTGCCTCACACGGAACTTTCTATCGTTCATATTCCGGCTCAAGTTGTCAGGAGGTTCATTCAGCTTCCGAGCAAGGAAGGGCAATACGCATTCGTGTTGCTGGAAGATGTTCTTCGGCAGTATCTGCCGCGTCTCTATCATGGTTTTGATCTTCTCTCTACGCACGCCATTCGTGTTACGCGGGATGCTGAATTCGGCCTTGTGCGGCGACGCAATGAGGATTTGCTGATGACCGTCGAACAGGGAATCCGAGATCGCCGCATGGGCGATACCGTTCGTCTACAATATGATCCGGATCTTCCGAAAGAATTATTAACCCAGCTCATGGAGGAGCTCGAATTGAGCGGACAGGATTTGTATCCAGCAAAGGGTTTCACCGCTTTTACTGATTTGTTTCAACTCTATACCGCTGCCAACGTTCCCCGACTGAAAGACCGCATTCAGTTGCCGTTATCGCTTCCTTCGTTCGACCGCGGTCCCGATATTTGGAACGCCATCAGAAACGGGGACGTAATGGTTGTTCATCCCTATGAATCATTTGACCCGATCACGCACTTCTTAGAAGAAGCGGCCAAAGACCCCAAGGTTTTGGCGATCAAAATGACCCTTTACCGTGTGAGTCCGAATTCACCGATTGCTCAAGCCCTCTTGCACGCAGCGGAAGCCGGCAAAGAGGTGTCGGTCTTGGTGGAGCTTCAGGCCCGCTTCGATGAGGAGGCGAATATCACCTGGGCCAGAGCGCTGGAAGAAGTGGGCGCTCATGTGGTGTACGGGTTGGTCGGCTATAAGACCCATTGTAAGGCATGCCTCGTAGTCCGGCAGGAAGCCGACGGTATTCGACGCTATTGTCATCTCTCGACTGGCAACTATAACGTCCGTACCAGCAGTGTTTACAGCGATATCGGACTCTTTACTTGTCGAGAAAGCTTTGGCGAGGATCTAACGGAGCTTTTTAACCTTCTTACGGGCTATGCCCGGCCACAAACATTTCATCACCTGGTGTTGGCGCCGAGCGGGTTGAGGGAGCACTTCATCAGCCTGATTCGAAGGGAAGCCGATCAGGCGCGCGCTCGCCAACCCGGCCGCATTATTGCGAAAGTAAATAGCCTCATCGATCCCGCCGTCATCAAAGAACTTTATGACGCCTCCCAGGCCGGCGTACAGATCGATCTTATCGTTCGCGGCATGTGCAGCCTGCGGCCCGGTCTAAAGGGAGTCTCGGAAGGCGTTCGCGTAGTTTCGATTGTCGATCGCTATCTTGAGCATGCGCGAATCTTTTACTTTCAGAACGGCGGTAACCACACGTTCCTACTCGCATCGGCAGACTGGATGCCGCGCAATTTTGATCGCCGCATCGAAATTGCTTTTCCTGTCATCGAACCGCGTTTACAAGCAAAGCTGAAAGACTTTCTGGAACTTCAGCTAGCGGACACGGTAAAGGGATGGTGGATGCAGCCGGATGGTGACTATGTCAGAAGTCCGAATAAAGACCTGCCCGGTCTGCGTTTTCAGGAGCGTTTTTATGAAATCTTGCAAGGCGAGCACAGGTCTTCAGCCGCCAAAGGCATTGGCATCGATTGATCGATTGTCGCCTTACCGAGGAGGAGCCCGTGAAAGTAACTGTAATACATAATCCCGACGCCGGTGACGATACGCAGCCTTCAGGCGATCAAATCGTTCGGCTGATTCGCGAGGCGGGGCACAAGGCAAAGTATTTTTCGTCGAAAGATAAAAAATGGAAAAAGGCGCTTAGAAAACCTTGCGATATCATTGCAGTCGCGGGAGGCGATGGTACCGTCGGTAGGGTCGCGAGACGGCTGATCGATAGCCGCACTCCTATCGCAGTGTTGCCGATGGGAACCGCCAATAACATCGCCAATACAATCGGCGTGACCGGCAGGACGTTTGAGGATCTCATAGAAGGCTGGAATACCGCGCACTGTATGAACTTTGACGCCGGTGTAGCCAAAGGTCCGTGGGGAGTAAGGTCCTTCATTGAAGGTTTCGGCGTAGGATTGTTTGCCGAGACGATGTTCGGCATCGAAAACGGCCAACACGCTCATGTGTCGCGTTCAGAAGATCCTGAAGAAGAGATTAGCGCAGCTCTAAAAGTATTAAAAAAACAACTGTCGAGCTATCCGTCGAAGGATTTGACGATTCGGCTTGACGGACAGGACCTGTCCGGTGACTATTACATGCTGGAAGCAATGAATATTCGTTACATTGGACCTAATCTCGACCTCGTCCCGCGCGCGCAAATTAACGATGGGCTTCTGGATGTCGTTTTTGTTGCCAAAGGCGAACAAACTAAGTTGAGCCAATACATTTCTGATCGCCTAAAGCACAAGCGCTCGCGCGTGAACCTAACCGTCCACCAAGGACGACACCTACAGGTTGAGTGGAAGAGCTCTCCGGTTCACATTGACGACAAGCCATGGCCCGAAGAGGAGAACGCCAACTGGGTTCTGTCAAATGCTATTGATATTAAAACCGACCCTGGCGCTCTTGTGTTTCTAAAACCCCGATGACAAGTCCCCAGCTATCACATCACCGCAGTGGCGGGGAGTCCGGGACGAGAATAAGATGGAGCATCACCTCAGTTATTCGTCCAGTCTAAAGCCGAGCTTAATCGTTACTTGCCAATAATCCACTTTGCCATCCTCAATATATCCCCGGCTCTCGACGATTTGAAACCAACGCAAATCGTGCAGCGTCTTAGATGCTTTGGTAATCGCGCTCTGGACGGCATCCTCGATACTGGTTTTGGAAGAGCCAGTCAGTTCAATCTGTTTGTAGACATGTTCGTTCATAAACCTCCCATTACTCTTAGGTTTCGCCAATCTGCTATGATTTCATCGTATCTATTGTTTTTCATCCAAAGCACGACATTCGACGGGATGGCAGCGAACCAAAGGGAGAGAGAACCCCCCATGCTCCTCTTATAGCTTTCTATTCATTCATTCTTTTTACTTTCTGTTACGTCCGGCGAGCAAAAAGCCTAAACCAAGACCGATCAATAGAGATCGCAGAGGGTAGCGACGAACCAAGCCCCTGAAATCTTCTCCCAGATGTTCAAATTTTTTATCTTGCAAATAATAATTCGCCGATTCCAACCCACCCGCTATTTTGGTTGCAGTTGTGCTTAGCGCGCCTGCGCGCGGCGCCTTTTTCCGGATCACGCTCGCCAGCGATTTCATCTTCTCACCGATAACGGGTGCCGCCTCGTTCGCCTTCTTCGCGGCAGTCCCGCCGAGCTCTCGTGCCTTGGCCGACATACTGCGAACAGCCGCCCCTGTCTTGTCGCCATACTCTTGGAGGCGCCGCTCAATCTCTTGCTCGGCCTGCTCGCGAGTATATCCGTATCTCTCTTGTATCAGGCCGACCAGCTTGTCCTTCTGACCACCGATCCTGTCGACATCGTCATCGGTGAGTTTGCCCCACCACGTTTTGAGCTCGCCGCGCATTTGCTTCCACTTTCCCGAGAGGATGTCCTCGTTCATGGGTTTGGTCTCAATATTGTTTTCCATCTTCAGTTACCTCCTTTTGTAAATAAACTTAAGGTGATTATGCTAGACGCATCTGCGCCAACGACGCGTAGGCGCCGCCTCCGCTTATATCCGGAACGATCTCTAGCTCAAGTGCGATTACTCCATTGAGCTTAACAGGATAATCCTCGATCTCTTGGTTAGTGCCGGGCGGACTGAAGGTATACTGCTGACGCACGATCTCTTGGCGCGACTGCTGGCCTTCCGGTAACCAGCGCAGCACGAATTCCTGCGTGCGCCCCTGTTCCTTTTCGTCGAACCGGAGAAGGATACGCCCGAGGCTAAGTGGTTGGTCAAAGATGAGGCGGATCGTCTGTTTTCCGGGTTGCGCCGCTCGCC
>JAHKKJ010000516.1 GCA_020027655.1 Deltaproteobacteria bacterium
CGAACATGATGTCCACCACCGGGCGCATCCCAGTCATGGCGGCGCCGACACCGATGCCACTGATACCCGCTTCAGAAATGGGCGAATCAATCACGCGCTGGGCGCCAAATTCTTTCACCAGACCGGAAAGCACTTTGAACGGAGTTCCAGCTTCCGCAACATCTTCGCCGATGATGAACACTCGCGGATCTCGGCGCATCTCTTCGGCCAGCGCTTCGTTTATGGCCTGCGCGAAGGTGATCTCACGGGTCGCTGCCTCGACCGAGGGTGTCTTCTGAGTTGGTGATTTCACGTTGTATGGCTCTCAGCCTCTAAGTGCCTAATTCCTATTTAGTCACTTTGTCCGCCCGCATCAGCACCACCTGTGGAATAGTCAAGCCGAGGGTCTTGGCTGTCTTGAGGTTGATCATCAGTTCGTACTTGACCGGCTGCTCCACCGGCAAGTCAGCGGGTTTCGTTCCCTTGAGGATCTTGTCCACGTAGAGGTCCATAAGACATGAGACCACCAACAGCAATCCACTCCGTGTCCGAGTATATTGTCGGCAGCCGTCGCTTCGCGGCAAGCTCTACGATCCGTTTTGGATTAGTATTGATGGGGGACTGCTGCGCAACAACTAGAGCGCCGGCCTGCGCCTTGGTTGCCGCCTCGAACGCACTATCGATATCGTTGGGACTCCGCACCTCTAGGGATTGAACCTGCACGCCCAGCTCTTGTCCTGCGGAGCGGATCTCTTTTAATAGAACAGCGCCGAAGGCCGAATTCCAGAGGACGCCCACACGGGTAAGTCTGGGAACTGTCTCCTTCAGAATCTCCAACCGCTTTTCGTACAACCCCGGTGCGCCGGCACTGAACCAGGTGACGTTGCCTCCCGGCTGTGCCAGACTGGCTACCAACCCAGTGGCGACGGGGTCGGTCGAGCCAACACCGATAATTGGAATCGCGCTAGTCGCTTTCTTGGCCGCGCGTCCTGCCGAGGCTCCGGAGGCGAAGATGATATCAACCTTGCGCCGAACCAGTTCCGCCGCGAGGCCGGGAAGCCGATCATTATTTCCTTCCGCCGATCGGTATTCGATGGCGAGATTGTGTCCCTCTACGTAGCTCAATTCCCTAAGACCTTGCCGCAATGCTTCAGCGTTCGGCGAGCCACGGCCAGAGCCACTTGAGAGATAACCCATCAGGGGGATTTTCTTCGGCTGCTGCGCGGCGGCGAGTTGAAGAAAACTGAGAGACAGAATTGCCAGCAACACGAAACCTCTTTTTCGTTTCATTGTCTTTCTCGGCTCATTATCCTTCCTCGTCCTTGTGGGAGAGGGTAGAGGTGAGGGGGTTGCTTGCAATCCTAACTGCCCTCACCCTTTCCCTCTCCCATCGGAATGGGCGAGGGAAATAGAGATCCCAATCCATCGGCAGTGCAAATGAAGTGCCCGTTGCCTCTGCCTTCTCACGCATACACATCCTGACCCACTTCATCTAGCTCCGGATAGGGCGCATTCAGCGCAAAGTTCACTGCCTCTTTGATGCGTGTCGCAATTTCATTTTCGATTTGATCAAGCAGCTTACCGTCCGCCATCTCGCTCTTTTGTAACCATTCGGCGAACAGCTTCACCGGATCGCGTTTACTCTTCCACTCTTCTTCTTCCTTCTTGGCACGGTAATAAGTGCGGTCGACATCGCCCACGTGATGGCCGTGGAAGCGGTAGGTGTTGCAGTGCAGAAAGGCCGGCCCCTTACCGCGGCGCGCCCGTTCGACTAGCGTAAGACTCTTCGCATGAACCAGCTGGACATCTTGGCCGTCGATGGTTTCGGTATGGATACCGAAAGCTTCGGCACGGGCTGCCACCTCCCCTGCTGTCGTTTCGCGATAACTAGTGTATTCGTTGTACTGGTTGTTTTCGCAGACGTAGATGACCGGCAGTTTCCAGAGCGAGGCCATGTTCATCTCTTCGTAAAGCAGCCCCTGCCCCAGCGCGCCCTCGCCGAAAAAGCAGACCGCTACTTGATCGCTGCCACGCATCTTCGCCGACATTGCCGCGCCGGTGGCGATTCCAGCGCTGCCTCCGACGATAGCATTGGCTCCTAGATTGCCGGTATCTTGATCGGCGATGTGCATCGAGCCGCCTTTGCCGCGGCAATAGCCCGGTGCCTTGCCCAGCAGCTCGGCGAACATTTTGTCCAAGGAAGCGCCCTTGGCAAGGCAATGACCGTGGCCGCGGTGGGTACTGGTAATGTAGTCGTCGCGCCGCAATGCCTCGCAGACGCCCACGGCAACCGCTTCCTGCCCGATATAGAGATGCGCGAGTCCCGGCATCTTGGCGCCGAGATAGAGTTGATTGACCTGCTCTTCAAACAAGCGGATCTTCAGCATTTGCCGGTAGAGGCGCAATAACCGCTCTCTGTCGAGGGCCGAAGATCCGGGCGATTGCTGTTTTCTTCCGGTTTTTTTTGATTGTGTCATTGCTATTGCGCCAGTTTCGAGTCTCGAGTTGCTAGTCCCGAGTTATCACCGTCAAAGATGGTTTTTCTAACTCAAGACCCGAGACACGAAACTCGAAACTATTTCTTGCCCCCCATCCTCGCGAGTACTTCAAACAAGATTGCAAAATCCTTATCCGCGAGACCCATGCCGCGCGCGGCCGTGAGCATCTCGTTCGTTATTGCCGTGGTAGGCAGCGGCACGTCGAGCTGGCGGCCCATTTCCAACGCCAGCAGCAAATCTTTTTGCATCATGTTGACGTCGAACCACGCTTCGTCCGGCATATCTAGAACGAACGGCCCGCGATACTTGACCATCGGCGAGGCGATGACGCTATTGAGCAGAACTTCGACGGCGGTTTGCCTTTCGATGCCGCTTTTTTCCGCCAGCAGCACCCCTTCGCTGAAGGCGAGCATCTGTACGGCGAGGCTCAAGTTCGTCGCGATCTTCATGGAGACCGCAAGTCCGTTACCGCCTACATGGGTGACTTTCGGCCCGATGGCTTCGAGAATCGGTTTAGCCCGCTCGAAAGTTTCCCTCCGTCCTCCGACCATGATCGAGAGCTTGCCTTCTTCGAGCGTACTCACGCTGCCTGACACCGGGGCATCGAGCATCTGAGCTCCCTTGGTCTCCACCTGGCGGGCCACTTCACGACTCGCGGCCGGACTCACCGTGCTCATGTCAATATAAATTTTCCCTGCACTGAGTCCCGCCAAGATGCCATCTGCGCCGCTCGTAACAGCCTGCAGTGCCTGAGTGTTGGTTACCATGGAGAGGGTCATGTCCGCGACGCTGGCGACGGCGCGGGGCGAGTCGCCCCATTTCATGCCGGCATCCAACAGCCACTGTGCCTTTGACTTGGTCCGGTTATAGCCCGTAACGGTATGCCCCGCTGCCAGCAACCGTTTAACCATGCGGCTTCCCATGACCCCCAGACCGACAAAACCAAGATTTGCCGTACAAACCTCCCGTGAAGCTATTTCTTTTAAATTCTCCTGGAATAGCAATGCAGAGTGCCAAATGGCATTTATCCGTCCTGGTAAAACATCTCTAAATGGCAGGGCTCAGGCGTTTGCCAGCTATCTACCGTAAAACCTATTTATTAACAAGATTGTCGCGAATGACGTCAAGGTATTTGAGACCCGAGGCGGTATTAAAGATCAGCACCTCATCACTAGGTTTAACCCATCCCTGTGGTATCAATCGCCGGAGGGCCGCGACGCAGGCTGCGCCCTCGGGGCAGAAAAAAATTCCTTCTGCCCGGCCAACGCGCGGAATCTCCGCCAGCATCTCATCATCGCTAACGCTCAACGCTGTGCCGTTGCTCTCTCGGAGCGCGCGCAGCATCAAAAAATCCGCCACTGCTTGGGGCACGCGTAGACCGGATGCGACGGTCTTGGCTTGCGGCCACGGTTCGGCGGTCTCCTTACCTTCGATAAATGCCTTGACAATGGGAGCGCAGCCGGCCGCTTGCACTGAGACCATGCGCGGCCGTTTACTTCCAATCCAACCGAGCTCCTCCATTTCCTGAAATGCTTTCCACATCCCGATGAGACCGGTGCCGCCGCCGGTCGGATAAATAATTACATCCGGGAGAGTCCAGTTTAGCTGCTCGGCGATCTCGTACCCCATCGTCTTCTTACCTTCCACGCGATAGGGCTCCTTTAGGGTCGAAACATCAAACCACCCTTCGGCCGCTTTTCTTTCCGCGATAATCCTGCCGCAGTCGTTGATCAGACCATCTACTAGGGTGAGGTGCGCGCCATATTGCTGGGCTTCGATTTGGTTCGCTGCGGGAGTGTCCTTGGGCATGAAGACATGGGCCTCGATGCCGGCGCGCGCCGCATAAGCTG
>JAHKKJ010000090.1 GCA_020027655.1 Deltaproteobacteria bacterium
CTTCTGACTGCGGTGACGATCTCGTCGGGCAAAACGGGCGGAGTTTTTCCGAGCATATGGCAAGCGATGAGCTTGTCCGCTGTCTGCTCGATGATGAGTGTCATGTCGCTGGCGTGACGCAAGTTCTGTCCGCCGACAATCAGGCCGTGGTTCTGCATGATCACGGCGGGGGCATCCTTGGCAGCCGCACCAACCGCATCGGCAAGCTCAACGGTTCCAGGCATAATGAACGGGACGCGCGGAATCTCGCCGATGAATGCGGCCTCTGTAGAAATCGGTAGGAACGGGAGGCCCGCAAGACCCAAGATCGTTGCCTTCGGTGCATGGGAGTGGATCACTGCCCCCACACCCGCTTTGTTGCGGTACACCGCGCAGTGCAGCATGCGCTCGCTCGACGGTGCATAGGGGGAATCGCCCATCGGGTTGCCCTCGAGATCGACGCGCACCAGCATATCGGGGCGAAGTGCTCCCTTAAAGGACGAATTGGGTGTGATCCACACCTCGTCTTTACCCGGGATGCGTACACTCACGTTGCCGCCCGTCGAAGTGATGAGTCCGTGCGAGTACATTTCCTCGACGGTGCGAACGACCTCGTCGCGAATATCACCGACGAGGATTGGACCCGCACTGGCGACCTCGCCGCTTGGAGCGGCCGCTGCAAATGCCCCCACAGGCGGCGGATTGTCCCGCGCGGGTGTCTCGTGCGCGGCCCGTTCGAAAATCGCGTCGAGATCTTTGATTTCGGCTCGGGCCTCGGTGTAGAGGCGATTGAGATCTTTCTGAATGCGCTGCAACGACATCGCCTTGATGGTGTCGCCCGTGAACGACAGCTTGCCGCTCATCGCCGCCTTCGGACCGTTCTCCTGTCCGGTAAACAGCTTGTCGAGAATATCGGCCTTCATCTTCAGCGTGACTCCCGGCTTTTCGGGCGGATCGCCCACGCCACAACGCACCGCACCCTGATCGAAGCTCGTATAGAAGGATAGGTTCACATCGTTGAGCACGTAGCGCACCGTCACCTGCTGTCCTTCGGCAAACGACAGGATCTTCTCGTCGCGGCTCACCCGCCGGCCGAAGGTGCCCAGGAGCTGCTCCATCTGCCCGCGCAGTTCCTTCGATCCGCCCGAACCGCTGCCGTTTTGGTGCGGGTTAGGCTGGCCGTTTCGCGGCTCGCCTACCGACATAGCGGTGGTCTCGATCTTCTCCGATCGACGACCGAGAAAAGCGTTCTTGAGTTCGGACAGCAGGCCCTCCTTTGTCGCTATACGCGATGCTTCGGTGAGCAAAAGTGGCCACGTCTTCGGAGCCGAGGTTTTCTCGCCGTCGACAGGCAGGTCTGTCACCGATGGCCGTGAGTTCTGCCGCAGCCGCTCGAGAATCTTGGGTGCAGTCACCGGCCGGGGCGCGGTCCAACTGAAATGCTCGACGCGGTTGGCGACGTGGCGCGGCTGCTTGCCACGCAGAAGCTCAGCCAGGTCCGCAGCCACGATGGCCCCTTGGTGCGCGGAGACTTCGAAGGTATTGCCGCCAACATGGGGCGTGGCGATCACATTCGCCAGCTCGAGCAGCGGATGATCCGAGCTGGGCGGTTCAACCGGAAACACATCCACCGCCGCGCCTGCCAGGCGCCCATCCTTGAGCGCCGAGACGAGCGCCACTTGATCAACCAAGGCTGCGCGCGCGGTGTTGATCAGGTAAGCGCCCCGCTTCATCTTGGCAATTTCCCCTGCCCCGAGCAGCGCCCGGGATTCGTCGGTTACGACCGCATGCAGGGTGACGAAATCACTGTCGACAAGGAGTTGTTCCAGCGACACCGGCTCGACGTCGAGGAGTACCGCCTTTTCGGGCAAGAGGAATGGATCATACGTCATGACGTGGGCGCCAAACGGCTGAAGGCGCTTGGCCACACGCTGCCCTACGGCTCCCAAACCGACGATGCCGATCGTCTTATGCCACAACTCGCGCCCCTTTAGTCCTTCGAAGGCCCGCCCCATACGACCCACATCGCCCTCTTCACCTGGCTGATTGAGGAACCGCGTCGCTTGCGGCAGCTTGCGCGCTAACATCAGCATGAAACAAACCGTGAGGTCGGCGACGGCGTCCGCGTTCCGAGCTGGTGTCGTGAGCACTAAAACCCCATGTGCCGTGCACGCGTCGATGTCAACATTGACCGCGTTACCGCGGCAGGAAGCGACCACCCGCAGATCCGGCGCTTTACTCAACACCTCCGCGTCGACCGCGTCCACCTCGGTGATGAACACCTGCACCCCGGCGAGCGCTTCCACGAGATCCTCGCCGGCGAGTAGCCGCAAGTTCTCGCGAAAGCTCTCATAGCGTACTTCTCCGAGCTGGCGCAGCGCCGCCAACCCTTCCTCGTCCATCGACGCAGTTACCAAGATGTTGGGCCGCAGCGCGCTGCCGATCTTGGATACGTCGCGCTCAGCGTTTTCCGCCGCTTTGGCCAGGATCGCTTGTACCGCGCTCGATGCGGCGATCTCATCGGCTTTCTGGCGCGCCGCGCGTACTTCAAGCCAGCGATCGTAGTGCGACTGATAGGCCGAGCGCCGAGCCGGATCAGGCGCAAACTCGCGCAGTCCACCGGCAAAACGCTTGGCGCCGTCGACGACGGAGTCATAGAGCCCTGCTCCGACGCCGGCGCAAATTGCAGCGCCGAGAGCCGAACATTCCGGCACCCGGGCCGCTTCAATCGGCACGCCGATCACATCCGAAAGAAGCTGGGCGAAGAATGCACTTTTCGACATTCCGCCGGCCAAGCGGATCGTTTTGATCCGTTCGTTCTCCGCCACTTTTTCCAGCAACTCGATGTTGCTCCTCGCAGCGAAGGCTAACCCTTCGACAACTGCCCGCGACAAGTGGCGCCGGCGTGACGGATCGTCGGCCACCATCATGGGCGACAAGGTCAGATGCCCGAGGGGCAGCCGCAGACGGCTAGCGTTAAACATCTCGGCGCCTAGGGTTGACACGATCCCTTCGGCGCCGACAACACTTTGGGATGCTTCCGCAAACAGCGCCGCCGCGGGATCGGTCAATTCGGAATAGATCACGCCCGCTAACCAATCGATCATGTCGCCGCTAGGCCCACCGTTGGACTCGATCGTCCAGCGCCCCCGCACGACATGGTGCGACGTCCACAGCCGGGCCTCAGCGTCGATGAACTCGCGGTCAAGCACCCACTGGAGCGGCATCGTCGAACCGGCGATGATACCTATCTGGCCCGCGTCAACCACACCCGCGCCAAGCAAGCCACATTGTGTATCGCCGCCACCTGTGACCACCGGAATGCCCGGCTGCAAACCTAGATGAGCAGCCGAATCTTTGCTCAGCGGCCCAAGCACGGTGCCCGACGAGACGACGTCCGGAAACAGATGTCGTGGCAAGCCAAGCGAACGAATGAGATCATCCGCCCATCGCCTCTCGCTCACCTCGAAGAGGCCGCTTTCACTAGCCACTGATGGCTCAGCGACCATCTTTCCCGACAGCCGATACGCCAACCAATCGCTCAGTCCCAACACCGCGTATGCCCGGCAAAGAAGCTCGGGAGCTGAGTCGACCATCCACAACAGGCGTGAAGCGGTAAACAACGGGGCCGGAAAATGCCCCGTGCGCTCGTGAAACTCGCGCCCGCGTTGGGCCGCCAACTGTAGCCCCTGCATCGCGCCGCGCGCGTCCCGCGTCGGTGTTGCAAGCAGCACTTCTCCTCCGGCGTCCATCACTACCGACCCATGGCGCATGCCTGTGGTAGAGACCGCCAAGACATCCTGGGGTTGTGCACCGACCTTGGCCATTCCCTCTCGAGCCGCTTCACCAAGGAAGCGCCACACCTCGATAGTGTCGAGGTCGGAGCCGAATCCGGCTGTCATCCGGTGTTGCCACGGGCGCCAGGTACTCACCGCCTCGCCAGACTTCACGTCAAGCAGCAAGCAGCGGCCCTTTTTGCCGCCGAGGTCGAGCCCCATCAAGTATTGTGTCACTAATTTCCTCTCGGTAAGAAAGACGGCGATCGCCCCAACTGCCGTATATCAAAATCAGCGCGGTATAACACCTTCTACTTTGGCCGGCGAATAAGGAAACTAGTGCACCTCGCGAGGTCGCCGACGCGTTCCGGTGCGCGGTGATCCGACTGCGGCTTGAAGCCCAGACTTACATTTAAACCGCGAAAATGAAAAGTCTGCTATCAGGGTTTCCCTGTTTCTTTATTCCAAAACCCTTAGGACAGTGCCCAAGCCTGATTCGTGGTTAGCAGATGCTGAGCGCACCCTGCACCTAACCCTTTTTGCTTGGCGCATTTGGCAATCTCACTGCATGATCAGCCATAAGTCTCCGAAAGGTAGCAAGCTATTGGGAAATGCGACGCGGTGGTGATCGGGGAGGTGTGGAGCTGGTGCTTCCCAAGGTCGTCGATTGGAGCTAGTGAGGAGTTATTTGGTGTTGGGTAATTGGCGATTGGCGCGCAGTCCCATCACCTTTATCTGAGAGCCGCTCTACGGTTCGCCGACGATGCCAAACACAAACAAAAGCGAACAGCTTCTCGAAGAGATCAAGGAGCTGTAGCCCTACAGGCCGAGCCGGAGTGTTCTTCGAGAAAGGCGGTGGTTTTTTTTCTGACGTCTTCCCGCGGCAAGCGATGCCCGTTATTGGGATAGAGAACGAACCGGTAGGGTTTTTTGGCGGCCTCGAGGGAGTCGCGTAAGAGATTTGCCTGTTGGATGGAAACCAGAGAATCTTCTCCACCATGCAGGACCAGAGTCGGAGCGTGCCACGTGGAGACCTCCGGCAGGATGCTGATGAGCTTCGGGTTCTTTTCACCGCTGGGGTTTAACAGCGAACGGGACCATGGAGCTTCTTGATAGAATCGATTGAGGTCGTAGGCTCCTGAATGCAAGATGATCCCGCCAATTCCCTCCATCCGGTTTGCCAACAACGAGGTGAAAAACGCGCCACGGGAGAAACCATAAAGGTAAATTCGCTTCGAATCTATCCACGGAAGATTCTTGATCAGAGCAACCGCGTCCAAGACTACTTTTAAGGTAATTTTCGGATCTATCCCCAGCCGTACTTCTGTTGCACCGTAGCCTGGAAGCGAAACGGCCAAGCCCGCATAGCAAAGATCGCCTGCAAAGGCTTCCGCCTCCGGCATCATGGTTTCAGCGCCAATGGAGCCAATAGTGTGTCCGTGAAGCAAGATCATAAGCGGGAAGGGACCAGACCCTGCGGGTCTGATGAGATAGGCTTCGGCGTTTGAACCGGAAGTCGGAAAGACAAAACGGCTGGTGACACCGGCGGGAGTATCAACCAGCGCTTCTAGGGATACCGTTTTGGCGGCGTTGCAGGCAACAAGGAAAAAAATACAAAGAACGGGGAAGATGAATCTCCGAAACGGTGGCCGCACGCATCGATGCAGCGTGCTTGCGGCTTCATGAAAGCGACCGGGATTACACCCCGCGAGGATTCTCATACGGTCAAGGGTGTCCGCCAGCACGCTAAAGCAATCGGTGCGTCCATTTGGCCGCGTGAGGATATCACATTTCAACCAATGCACCAAATTTTTTAGCTACCGGTCGCGGAACCCACTACGTTTTCGAAGGGAACGCCGGCAAGCAATTCCTAAGCCAAGCGAACGGCTTGGGTAAATGGGCAGATGAGGGAACTTCTATCCCTCTAGAGTGGTTAGAGTGGCCATTATACGGAGTTCGTGAGTTTGGAAATGTTGCCCGACGTAATTTTATCAAGGAGCGTCTCGGTTTGGTCGCTCTCCAAGCGAGATTGGCAAGCGAGTTACCGGTGAACGATTACCGACGAGTTAGCGCAGTACATGGCACAATGCTTTAGCGATGGTCGGCACCAGACGGGGCCTTAGTAAGCGCGCATCGTAGCGATCCAGCCGTCGGGCATTCTCCGCGAGGCACAGCTCGAGAAAACGGCGTGGGGTAATCTCTTTAGTAATCGCCTGATGGCTCTTCATAGTGAAATCTTTGTTGCTGCGTGCCCCAAGGGCGGCTCGCAGACGCTTCTGCGCTTGTAAAACTCTCTCCAGCGCTCCGCGCCCCAGGCGCGCGGGCCGTTGCCAGAACGGACTTCGAGCCTGGTGGTAGGCTTCCCAGTTGACGAAAAAAAGAACGTGACGCGCCTCCTCCTGTATGACCGGCTCAAAGGTCTCGACTAAGGGCCGCGGGACCAACCCTGAGTCCCTTGCAATGGCAAAAAGCGCACAGGTGAAAAAGGCGTCGAAACACTCGCTATAGCCGAAACGCAGGAATTCCCATTCGGCATCCACCGGGGGTTGTGGCGGCGGTAAATCAGGCAGCGGAATCCCATAGCGCGTCGTTAGACCTTGGATAGTAGCAGCATGACGCGCTTCTTCCTGGGCTAGGAGCGTCACAGCCTCGCGTATCAAAGGATCGGTCTCCAGAGTCGCACAGCTCTGAATCGTGCACGTCCCCATACGTTCGGTCTCCATCGCTTCGGTCCATACGGGCAAGCTGTGGAGCAATTTTAGGCTGCCCTCGTCAAGCTCCGGCCACTTGATAGCGGCGGGATCAAAAATGATATGCGTATCGATGAAAAACCGGCAGAAGAGTTCTTTGTGTTCTTCAGAGCCCACCACGAGAGATCCCGGTCGGCCCTTCTGATAAGCGAGTGTGTTTGCAACGCCATTGTCGGGTCGCCCCTCGGTCTTTGGGTAAAAAGTCATAAATAATCCTTCACAATTAAGTCTCTCCAAAAGCGTCCCCGCCCTTCCTCAAGAACATACTCCGATAGGAGAGACTTTGACGGACGGTTCTTACCGCGAGCTTTTTTAAAGCCTCTTAACAAAATCAGCCATTAGATGTCCAGCCCTATCAAGCAAAAACGCTCAGCGGTACCCTTCCGCCTGCAAGCTGAACAGGTGACCGTAGATGCCTCCCTGGTTGAGCAGATCATGATGGCTGCCGATTTCCGCAATGCGCCCTTCTTGAATGACGACGATCCGGTCGGCCATACGCACGGTGGAAAATCGGTGGGAGATCAGGATCGCCATTTTGCCCACGGTGAGTTCTTGAAAACGACGGAAGATCTCATATTCGGTCTCGGCGTCTAGTGAAGCGGTAGGCTCATCCAAAACCAGTATCTCGGCATCTCTCATGAAGGCTCGGGCCAGGGCAATCTTCTGCCATTGTCCGACGGAAAGCTCATGGCCGCCGTGAAACCAGCGCCCCAGCATGGTCTGATAGCCGTCCGGTAAATTCTCGATGATGGAATGAGCTCCGCTCTTGCGAGCGGATTCGATGATTTGCTCCAACTTGTCCAATGCATCGATTTGGCCAAAGCCGATGTTCTCGTTGGCCGGCAAGTGATAGCGCACGAAATCCTGGAAGATGACGCCGATTCTTTGCCGTAGGTCGCGCGGGTCTAACTCTCTAATGTCGATGCCATCGATCAATATGGTGCCTTCGGTGGGATCGTAAAGACGGCTCAAAAGTTTGATCAGGGTCGTTTTGCCGGCGCCGTTGGGCCCCACTAACGCGATTTTTTCTCCGGGTCGGATGGTCAGATCGATATCACGCAAAGCCCACTCTTCGCTGTCCGGATAGCGAAACCCGACGCCGCGAAATTCGATGCCCCGGCGCAGGGGAACCGGGAGCGCTTGAATTCGAGCGGCAACGCCCATCTGAGGTTTTAATCCCAGGAAATCGAAAAGATTGGCCATGAACAGATTGTTCTCGTAAATGCTGCCGACGCCCGACAAAATACCTTGAAAGGTGGATTGGCCCTGGCGAAAAATAGTCAGGTACAGGGTCATGTCGCCAAGGGAGATGCTCCCGTGTACAGTCTGCCAGACAATCCACGCGTAGGAGCCGTAAAATCCCAAGGTGGCAATAAGACCCAAGCCGAATCCGGCGACGGCGCGTCTGAGCGCCAGCGATTTGTCTTCGTGAAAAAACTTTTCGAAAAGCGTGATGTACCGCGCGAGTAAAGTCTCGCCGAGGTTGAAGAGCTTAATCTCCTTGGCCGAGGTGTCTTCCGTCAGCAACCGCGAGAGGTAGTTGATTTGCCGGGTTTCGGGCGCCCGGCGGGTGAGCAGTCTAAAACCCTCTTCCGAAAAGCGTGTCTCAGCAATGAAAGCGGGGATGCTTGTGACTAAGAGGATAATGACGAGCCAGGGACTGAAGCGCAGCAGAAGCACGGCAAACGAGATCAGTGTGATCGTGTTTTGCACGATCAGGAAAGTATCATTGATCAGATCAACGGGCTTGTAGCCCGACTCGCGCCGAGCGTTCTGTAAGCGGTCGTAAAAATCGGGATGTTCAAAGAAAGCGAGATCCAAGTTCAGCGCCTTCTGGATGATCTCGCCGCGAATTCGGTTGGCGAGCTGGAGCTGGATCAATTGTTGGATAAGTCTTCGCGCGTGATTGAGCCCGGTACTGAGCAGAAAAAGAGCCAGTTCGATGATCAAATAGACAAAAACACTTCTGACCTGTTCCGGGTCTGCGCCTCGCTGGATAGAGGCTACAACTCCATCAACGATGAGCTTTCCCACCCAGGCTTGAGACGCCGGCAGGAGGGCGCCCGCCAGGGTGAGAAAGCCTAAGCCTATGGTGGCCCAGCGGTTGGTTTGCCACACGAGCTTGACAGCCTGGGGAGTGTGGGTGAAAGAGCG
The DNA here is from genome assembly GCA_020027655.1 of Deltaproteobacteria bacterium. Taxonomy (GTDB): domain Bacteria; phylum Desulfobacterota; class Binatia; order UBA9968; family UBA9968; genus DAIRFP01. The sequence continues at coordinate 8,660 of JAHKKJ010000090.1, forward strand.
ATGGAATTCCTTCCACCTTTGCAACAAGGGGGTCATAGAAAACGCCTCCTAAACGAAAATCGGCTCGTCAGAGAGTTGGGCCCGATCGGGTACGAGCGCAACGCCGGGCGGCGACGGTATTCAGAATAACACGGCGGGCATTTCGAAAGGGCGCTAATCTAGTCAAAAATTAGAAGGGCTCGTCATTCCCCAGGCACGCTACAACCCCAATTCTTTTTGCGCTTGCCTGAGGTAACTGAGATCCACATATTTTTCCGGGGAAGGTAAAGGCTCTTTGAGAACCCCGTCTCGAGCCTGCACCTCGATATTCATCTTCAGGCCGTCTAAGGTAACGGCGCCGTCGATCGGGAAGATTTTATTCTTAGTGAAATAATCGACGCCTCTGCGGGCATAGGGCGGCTTGACGCCCATCTCTTGAGTGAAGAACTCGGCGGCCTGGTCGGGTTGCTCGTAAATCCAACGGAGGCTGCGGATGTGGGCTTTGAGGAATCTGACAACGGTGCCGCGGTTCTTCTCTGCCCAAGGGGGATTAATCGTGACGGCGTTAAATTGATATGTGGGGATCAATTCCAGTGTGTCGCCCAGCCGGTTGAATCCTTGATCAACGGCAATGTCGGAATATGGGATGCCTAGAACCCCGCCGGCAATCGCGCCGCTTTCAAGCGCGGTCAAGCGCGCCGACGTTCCGCCCGAGATGACCACCATGGCGAAATCACGGGGATAGAGGAGCCCTTTGCTCTTGAGATAGTCGAGAAGTATCGACGTCGCTCCTCCGCGCAAGGCCGACACGCCGATTCTTGCTCCCTTGAGATCATCGATTTTTTTATATGCCTTGCCGCCGACCAATATGTACGGAGCGGAATTGTCAACGCCGGCGATGACCTTGAGGTGCCCTCCTTTTTCGTTGATCACGATCGTCGCATCGGCATTCAAGCTGCCGATCTGCAGTTCTCCCGCGAGCAAGGCCGCAAGCTGGACGTCGCTTCGTCCAATCAAGACGGGCTCAATCCGGATGTTCTCGGCCGCATAGAAGCCCTTCTTTTGGCCGACGTAGTAAGGCATAAAAAAGAGCGTCTTGGACGTGATTCCGACTTTTACGGTTT
>JAHKKJ010000517.1 GCA_020027655.1 Deltaproteobacteria bacterium
TTCGTCGGGAGCTACCAGGAGGAGTTGCAGGACGGCCAGCCGCGCCATGCGGCGGTCGTCATGCTGCGCACTGGCGTGAAGAGAGACGGCAGGCTCTGGGCTTGGGACGCCAAGGTGGTCTACAACGGCGGAGCCTATGGCGCGCGCACGCCTCAGAACCGTATGAACGGAACGTTCATGCTCGCCGGTGGCTACCGCACTCCACATGTCCGCATGACCGGCCTGATTGTCTATACTAACCAAGTGCCCTCCGGTTATTTTCGCGCTCCCGGTGAGGTACAGACTCTTTTTGCCGCGGAGAGTCATATGGATGAGATGGCGCGGGCGCTTGGTTTGGATCCCCTGGAATTTCGGCTGCGCAACGCTCTGCGGGAAGGTGATAGTAAACCTAACGGAGAACCGATGCGCGATCCGCACGCGCTCGACGTGCTGAAGCGCATGGGTAGCCTTTCCCAGTGGCGCAAAGGCAAACCGAAAGCAACGAAGGACAGTGACGGCCTCGCCCGTGGCCGGGGAATCGCGTTCGCCGATCGCCACATCGGCATAGGAGAATCCGAAGCTGAGCTGTTCGTGGAAGCGGATGGTTCGCTCAGGTTGGCGACTTCAGTTCGAGACGTCGGCGTCGGCGCTTACACGATGCACCGGCAAGTCGCGGCCGAGGTGCTCGGTGTCGATCCGGAAATCATACGGATCGATGTGACCGGAACGGACGGTCCGTACGACGAGGGAGTAAAGGCACAGCGCGGCACCCACGTCGAAGGCCTGGCCGTTTTTGCTGCCGCGACTTCATTGACGGATGTCTTGCGCGGGCAGGCCGCAGGACTATGGAACGTGGAGTTGGACAAAGTGCGATGGGATCGCGGCCGGGCGCAGCTCACGGGATCAAGAAAAAGTCTCGATCTCAAAGCCATCGCGTTGCATGCCGTTGACGGATCTCTACACGCTCGAGGTCATAGCAAGCCTGCCAGGCCGGAAACTTACACCTACCAGAGTGTGGTGGCGGACGTCGCAGTCGACAAAGCGACGGGCCAGGTCACAGTCGAAAAACTCTACTACGTGATCGACGCCACCAAGATCATCAACCCGCTCATTTTTCACGGTCACATCCACGGCGGCGTGATCCAGGGTTTGGGTTTTTCCCTGACCGAGCATCTCCAAACCGAAGACGGCCGGGTCACCGCGCTGAGTTTGGGTGATTACAAGCTGCCGACGATTTGCGATGTGCCCCAACTGAGCACGGCGATTGTAAAGGCGAACGAAGGTCCTGGACCGTTCGGCGCAAAAGCGGTCGGAGAAGCAGGCATCAGCTTAGTCGCGCCGGCCATTGCCAACGCCATCGCCGACGCAACCGGAATTAGAATCAAAGAAGCGCCGATCACGGCGGAGAAAATTTTTCACGCCTGGCGGCAACGATCCTGAGGAATGTACGAGTCTCGGGTCTCGCGTTTCGAGTTGAGAAACTTCAGGCGGCCGTTCTACATGTCTGCACGGTCTGACCAAACACTTTCTCACCACGAAGATCGCGAAGGTCACGAAGCAGGGCGGGTTTGAAACCCGCCCCTACATTTTTGCCGCCCTTTGCACTGCTAAAGTTTTCGCTACTTGCGCAAATTTTCCGGTGGCCCGTGACTATCCAAAACAGGAATTTGCTCGCGCCAAGACGCCAAGAACGCCAAGAAACGTTAACAGGAGAGAACAGAGAAAACGAAGTTTTTTAGTTTGTCTCTGTTATCTCCGTTACCTCCTGTAAAAAAATCCATTTTTATTCCGTCTCCTGCCTTGCCGCCCTTTGCGCCTTTGCGCGAGTCACTCCGACTTGGCTGCGGTCTTCGTGGTGAACCCTCCTCCAGGGAGCCTGGAAGACCCGGATTCAACGCAAACTCAAGATAGCGAAAGTGCACTTGACAGGGAGGAACCCCGTTAGTAACGTTGCTTCGATCGCCCTGGAGTTATGTGGGTTGATTTTTCTCTCGCTAAAGAAATCCCCCTTGATCCCCCTTTTTCAAAGGGGGAATTTGCCCAACGAGGAAATTTCCCCTCTTTGGAAAAGAGGGGCTAGGGGAGATTTTGGACAAGAGTGAGAAGGGATATTGATTATGGCGAAACCTATGGCAGCGCCAGCGCAGAGTTCGAGCCATGCATTTGGCGCTGACCTGCATCAGTTTCTCGAGCTCTATGAAGCCGCTTATCCCGAAGAGGTGGTTCACATCGAGAAGCCGCTCCGGGCCGACTGGGAAATCACCGCGCTGGCGATAAAGTTCGAGAAGGCGCAGCGGTTTCCCGTTCTCGTTTGTCATAACGTCATCGTCGATGGCCGGCGCGCCGAATTGCCGCTGGTGACGTTTTTGATGGCGAGCCGTCTCCGTTTGGCGCGCACTTTTGGCGTCGAGGTTCGCCGGGCCGGAGTTGCCTGTTACGAGCGCGTGCAAAAGCGTGTCAAGCCCGTCGTCGTCTCACGCGAGCAGGCGCCGGTGAAACAGGTAGTAGAAAAAGGCGCGACCATCGATGTGCGCCGTTTTCCTGCGCCGCTCCATCACCGCATGGATCCGGGCCGCTACATCACCGAAGGTTTCTTTCTCAGTTTCAACCGCAATAACGGTCTCGACAACTCGGCGCTCCAGCGTGGCTGGCTGGCCGATCGCGACGAGATCCGCGTCTTTCTCGGTCCGAGCACGCACAACGCGCACAATTTGCGCCAGTACGAGGAAAACGGCGAAGACATGCCTGCAGCCTACTGGATCGGCCATCATCCATTGGCGTTGCTCGGAGCCGCCACCCATGTGGGACCGGACGAAAGCCACTACGAGACGGCAGGCGGAACGCTCGGAGCGCCGCTGCGCCTGGTTCCGTCAGAGACTTTGGGAGATAAATTCTTCGTTCCCGCCGATGCGGAAGTCGTGATAGAAGGCTATGTGCCCAAAGGCCAGCGCAAGCCCGAGGGACCGTTCGGCGAATATACGCGCCATGTGGGACCGCAGCGTTGGTGCCCGCTGCTCAAGGTCACAGCGGTGACTTACCGCAAAGACGCTTACTGGGACGACGTCATGGTCGGCCACACCCATTGGATCAGCAGCATGACGAAAGAGGGGGCGGTTGCAGAGCTGGTGAAGCGCAGTGTCCCCGGCATCAAGGCAGTCCATGTGCCGATGTCAGGCTGTGGCGTGTCGCATGTCTACATCCAGATGCGCAAGACCGTCGAGGGACAAGGCAAGACCGCGGCGGCGGCGGCGCTCAGCGGCTTCTTCGATATCAAGCATGCCTTCGTGTTTGACGAGGACGTGGACATATTCGATGAGCGCGAGGTGCTTTTGGCGTTGGCCACTCGCTTCCAGGCGGACCGCGGGTTAGTCGTGCTGCCGGGAATGAACGGATCGCCGCTCGATCCCAGCGCCCCAGAGCGCAACATTACAGCAAAGGCGGGCTTCGACTGCACCAAGCCATTGGGTAAACCGTTTGCTGAACGTTTGGCGATTTCCGACGAAGTGTTGTCGCGCATCGATCCGGTGAAAATTATCGGCGAGAAAAGATGGGAGCAGATTCCGGTCGAACCTTGGGGATAACGGAGAATGGGGAAATGGAGTGTTGGAGTGATGGAGTAATGGTCAAAACAAGAGCCCAACACTCCAGTACTCCATTACTCCAGTACTCCATTACTCCAGTACTCCAATCCGAATCGAGGAGCGAACGATGGCTGATTTTGAATATGTCGCCTGCCCGAAGTGTCATGAGAAATTTATGGCTGGCGAGGAATTTTTTCGTTTGCCGCAAGCTTACTGTCATTGTCCTTATTGCGCCAATGAATTTCCGGTCGGCGTTGCCGCCGGCGAAGCGACCAAAGCGCCGGACAGGCGCGCTGGCCGAACGTCGTAAACACTATATAGCTGGATTATTCATACTCGGAAAAAAAATAGTTCCAGCGGTGAGGCCAGCCGAAAGAGTTCAAAGTTCAAGGTTACGGAATAACCGTT
>JAHKKJ010000518.1 GCA_020027655.1 Deltaproteobacteria bacterium
ATGTGTGGAGAGAAAAAAGCTGATTGCCACCGCCCCCAAACCCGGCGCGGAAACCAGCAAGCCATAGCCCGCCGGCCCCACCCGTAGTACTTCCTGCGCGAAGTAGGGCAGAAACTGAGCGTACGAAATGCCGAAGAAGCCGTTCGAATAGGTGGTCAGGATAGTGGCAAAGACTCGACGGTTTTCCCGCAAGTAAGAAACGCCCTCGACGATGTCCTTAAGCCACTTTCCTTTGACAGCGCTTACCGGTGAGGTAGGCGGCCGCATTCGAAAGAGCGTGACCAGCATGCAGATGATCGTGAGCGCCTGAATCAATAGGCAAGGCCCCGCGCCGATCAAAGTCAGCAGCACACCGCCGATGGAGGGGCCGATCACTTTGGTCAAGTTATGCGTGGCCGAGTGTAAGGCGAGCGCGCTTACAACCCCCTCTTGTGGAACCAGGGACACAACGAGCACTTGTTGAGCCGCCGCCGGGGGAAGTCTCACTTCGCCGGAAGCACCCTCTCAGCTTGACCCGGTGTCGCCGTGTCCGGCGGCGTTGCCAGCGCCTTGTCGCTCCCGGCGGGCAAATGTTCGATCGGTGCGCCGACCGAGCCAGGGCGGGTAAGCGGCGATGTAGGCGGTAGTATCGGTGCTGGGAGATTGCGCTCCTGGCACGTTTTGACAAGGAACATAAGCATCGCCACGGAACTGACAACAGATGCCAGCGTTAAAAACGGGGTCCAAAAGGCGTTCCAGCGTGCACGCCGGCGCTCTTCTCTGAGCTCTTCCAGGTTCTTGGGTGACGGCGGGTTCATAGATCCCTAAAGAGGCATTGAAACTACTTTGGCTCCCCTGGCCGGCAGTTTTGGGCAGATGGCTCCTCAGCGCTGATATATTATGAGCCCGCGCCGAAGTCCAACAGAGATCTTTAACGGACGCAAATATTGCTTGTCAACCAAGGCTAATTCGTTTACAAGAAAGTATCATCGATCAACCGGCGATCGTCCCGCGAAGATAGATCATGAATCGATCCGCGTCTTCGGAAAACGAGAAGCAAGAAAACTGGTGGGAGTTTTGTCCCGTCTGCGGCTCAAAGCTCCTCAACCAAAAATGCCGCTTCGTCTGTTCCAATCCCCGATGTCATTTTTTCATGAGTTGCAGCGAGTTCGATAGGTAGCGACAAGCCCGGCTTGGTTAATTGTGAGCTTGCTTGCAACTGTTCCATTGCGGTAGAAAAAGAGCATGTCAAAAACTGCCGGTATCGTCATCATTGGCAATGAGGTGCTGTCCGGAAAAACCCAGGATATCAATTCTCACTTCTTCTGCGCCGAGTTGCGTCAGCTCGGCGTGGACGTCCAGAAGATCGCAACGATTCCCGACGAAATCGAATTGATCGGCCAAGAGGTCGTCGCTTTCTCGCAGCGCTTTGATTGGGTCTTCACCTCTGGAGGTGTCGGACCGACCCATGACGACGTGACCATTGACGGAATTGCGCACGGCTTTGGTCTCAAGGTGATCCGCCATCCCGACATCGAACGACGGATGCGCCAACGCCTTGGCGCGGAAGTAAACGAAGCTCGGCTGAGAATGGCCAATGTCCCCGAAGGTGCGGAGCTGTTGGCAACTGAGGCCCTTTTCGCCCCGGTGGTAAAAATCCACAATGTTTTCATCTTTCCCGGCATTCCAAAAATCCTCCAGGAACGTTTTCACGCCATCAAGGAAAGATTTCGCGACGCGCCCTACTTCCTCAAAATCGTATATGTAAGGCAAGGTGAAGGGGTCATTGCCAGTCTCATGAACGATCTCCTGCTCAAGTATCCAAACCTCCTGCTCGGTTCCTATCCCGTGCTGGACATTGCAGACTATAAGGTCAAAGTCACCCTCGAATCCAAAGACTCCGATTACTTGGATCAGGCTCTGCAAAGGTTTCTGTCATCTCTTCCCGACGGTGCAGTCCACCGCATCCAATAGCATCTATTGCATGTTCGCCAACCCGGCCTGGGGCACGCTCCCGCCCTTCAAGAAAGCTCCTTTACCACCGCTTCCCAACATATGGACCGCGCTGGGGCCAGGCGTCATCTTCATGGCGCTCGCCCAGGGAAGCGGCGAGCTGATCTGGTGGCCCTACATCATCGCCAAGTATGGCTTGTCATTCCTATTTCTGCTGCTCCCCGCATGCTTTCTCCAATTTCCAGTCACCTATGAAATCGGCCGCTATACGGTGCTCACCGGCGAGAGCATCTTTCAAGGCTTTATTCGACTGAATCGCGGCTTCGCATTTTTCCTCTGGATATTGATGACGCTTTCATTTCTTTGGTTTGGTGCGTTTGCCGCCGCCGGCGGAACGTCATTGGCCGCCCTGACGAATTTCCCGGCGGGTTGGACCCCTAGAGGTCAGACGCTCTTTTGGGGTTACCTTTCGATGTTTGTGTTTCTTGCAGCGATTCTTCTCAGCAAAGTGATCTATCGCTTGATCGAAACTTTCATGTGGGCCGTGGCGCTGCTGACCCTCGTGGGACTTTTATGGGCGAGTGCCAACGCGGAAGCGTTACATGCCCTGCCTGCCTTCGTCAAAGGCTTGTTCATCCCCGAATCGCCAATGCCAAGGCCTTGGGATCCCGATGACGCAACGAAATTGCTCACCGCGATCACCTTCGCGGGACTGGGCGGATTCTGGACGCTCTTTTATTCCTATTGGATTCGGGACAAAGGCGCAGGGATGGCCCATTACATGGGAAGACTCACCGGGCCAATCACGGGCAAAGCCGAGGCAATCCCTGCGTCCGGTGCCGTCCCGGGCGAAGATGAGGGACTAGCACACGCCGGTCGTTGGCGACGTTATCTCTTTTGGGATGTCAGCATCGGTATCGGCGGAAATCTTCTCACGACTCTTATGACCTGCCTGTTGGCCTATACACTCTTGTTTCCTAAAGGGCTGCTGCCTCAAGGGTATGAACTAGCCGTCGTCCAGAGCCGTTTTTTCGAAGTGAGCTGGGGTTGGCTCGGAAAAATTCTCTTCTTGATCGTCGCCGCGGCATTTTTGTCCGACACTTGGCTTGCCACAGTTGATTCGGTGAGCCGCATTCATACGGATTGTCTCTACGCGTTTTTTCCACGAACGTAGTCCGTGTCGGTCCGCTCCTGGTATCTGATCTTCCTATTTCTGCTCACTGCCATCACCGCCGCCACGATGGGCTTCGCCGAGCCCGGACCGCTCATTCTCCTCTCAGCCGTGATCGGGTTCGTCGGTACCGTTCTCTACTCCATCGCCCTGATTTTCCTCAACCATGTTTACTTACCGCGTCACTTGCCCGCCGCCGCTCGTCCGGGTCGCACGAACTTGGTGTTTTTGTGTATCGCCTGCGCGGCCTATGCGCTGCTCGCAGTCGCCTATCTCCTAACCGTTGCCAAGATCGTTTGAGAATCCCTGCCAACGGCTCTGTCCGCAACCAATGCGTTTAAGTTTGTTCACCATAGCTGCTATCTTCAGCTTTACTTTTAACCGGAGGAGAGACTTCATTGACTGAAATCCTCAACTGGATCATAGACTCCATCCGCGCCCACGGGCTATGGAGCGTTTTTATCGGTGTTATCATCGAAAGCGTCATCGTACCCATACCCTCGCCTCTGATCATTATGGGAGCCGGCTTTTTGCTCATAAGCCCCGAGCTCTCGTTCTTGGAAGCTTTGATGCCAATACTGGTCCAGATTGTTCTTCCTGGTTCAATCGCCTCGACCCTGGGCGCTTATATCGGCTATGGAATCGGGTATATCGGCGGCAAGCCGCTCGTTGAGCGACTGCAGGGTTTTTTGGGCTTTAGTTGGTCGGACGTGGAAGCGATGGAACGTCGTTTTCACGTAGGTCAAGTTAACACTTCGCTTTTTTTTCTCCGTGCATTGCCGATCTTTCCACTTTCCGTAATCTCGGCCGCGGCGGGGCTGCTGCGGCTTCCCATTAAACAGTTTACTTTGTGGACCTTTT
>JAHKKJ010000519.1 GCA_020027655.1 Deltaproteobacteria bacterium
AAGCCGTCGCTGAAACGCTGGAAACCATCCGGTAAAGACTGCGACTCGAGGGAATAATGATGCAATCTCAACTTCCCGCGATTAGAAAAAGATCCAGCTTGGCGAGCCAATACATGGCTTCGCGTCGTTTATCCTTCTGAAAAAAGTGGTATAAATCCAGCCATGTTGCCGACGGCGTTTGTCAGCACACTTCTTGGTGCTTTGGGATTGCTCAGTTTGCCGTTTGTGAGCGAAGCGTTCCCATCAGAGTTGACGAGGGGATCCGCAATGCAGGCGCCGACTCTCAAGGAACTCAAGAACGCTTCGTACTCTGGAATTGAAGGGTTGAAGGGTTCCGTCAAGCTCGTTGATGGCAGATGGAAAGGTAGGCCCTATAAGAAGGGTAGCGCCTCTCGGCCTGTGGTGAGTTTCGTTGGTAATCTTCGGGTGACTGGCGATCTGGATGGCGACGGCGCAGACGAGGCGGTGGTTTTACTGAACTACGCTCCCGGTGGGACCGGTCAATTACTTCACCTGGCCGTGATGGCTCGCAAGAAGGGCAAGATCGAAAATGTCGCGACCACGCTGATCGGAGACAGAGTGCAGATTCGCGATGTTCGTATCGAACCAAGGCGACTGTTCGTAGGTGTTGTGCAGGCCGGACCGAAAGACGCCATGTGCTGTCCGGGAGAAGTAACCACCCGTGGGTGGACTTTTGAACCGGGCGGCAAGCTAGATCGTTATACCGTGACCACTAAACCGGGCCGCTTGACCCTCGAGACGATCGGAAACACGGAATGGATTCTGCGTTCTTGGGATCTTAAGGCACCAGCACCTAAACAACCCACCGTAACTCTTGTTTTCAAGGACGGGCGTTTTGCCGGCAGCAGCGGCTGCAATAATTATTTTGCTCCGGTAAAAGAAGGCAACATTCCCGGCGATGTGGAGATAGGACCCGCGGGAACCACCCGCAAGTCTTGCCCCAACAACGAGATGTCCGTCGAGCGTCGCTTTCTCGACCAACTCGCTCGCGTGAAGAAATTCAGTTTTCTGGTGACCCAGCTCGCGTTATCCTGGGAGAAAGAGGGCGTCTGGAAAACCATGCTCTTCGACAAGCGGCAACCTCGCCCCGCCGACAAGTAATGAACTCACCGCTTGCTGGAAACAGACTAAACTCGTCGATGAGAGGCTGCCCTCGACGGAAGCTCACAATCGGGAACATCCTATCTTTCCGCTTTGAAATCCCTGGATTAACGGTTCCAAAACTTTTGATTTTCGAAGTGGATTTATGAGAGCGACCGATCTAAGATTGCCCCCTACAAGGGCGTCAGTACGCAAACCAAGAGAATCGTTTGAGCGCTACATCCCGCACTAGGAAGGATAGTGATGCAAAACTGCTATGGGGGAAGCTGACTTAGAAAGAAAAGAAAAGACCGGCTCAGTGGCCACCCTATGTGGTTGGGGCCCTAACCGCGGGCGCAATTCTCGTGGCGGTGCTTGCAGTCGACCCTTTTGAACAGCAGCGTTACGTAAAGTCCGGGAGACTCGAATCCTTCGTAGTCTCAGCAATGGTCGCGCGCGCTTGGAAGCTGAGCTCAACGAGCGGTTGTTTCTGGCACGGGGGCTCAGGGCTTACGTGTCGGCTCATCCGAATATTAGTGTGCCGGAGTTTAATTATCTCGCTAGCGTGCTCCTAAGGTTCGTTACGCGTTCGGATTTGACGCCGGGTTAGACTGGCTCGCCGAAAACATGCAGGAGCGTTATGACCTCGGGTGCCAGATAGAGGGCGGAAAGCAACCCAGCCAATTAAGCGGCGATGCGGCCGTCGTGGCTTTTCAGACCGTACGGGAGCTTCTGATCAACGTCGTCAAGCATGCGGGTGTCAAAGAGGCTCATGTCTACGTAACGCAAAGAGAAAATGTGGTTGTTATTCACGTGGAAGACCATGGTAAAGGTTTTGTTCCGGATGAGTTGGACTTGCCACGGTCGCACGGAGGCGGTTTCGGGTTGTTCAGCATTCGCGAGCGGCTCTCGTTGTTGGGAGGGAGCTTGGCAATCAATTCTAGTCCCGGCAAGGGGACCAGCGCTCAAGTTGTTATTCCTGTGTCTATCACCGACTCTGCCGGAGCTTTGCAGAACTAAATTCGTAGCCGCACAGCTGCTTAGAGTTGTCGAAATCTAACCAAACATATTTGAAATTTATGAATCCATTCGGAACAATGCAATCGGAAACACCGGCGACTCCCGCAAAGCATGTCCTGAGCGACGTCGAAGGGGCGCCAAGGGTTCGGAGAATAAGTAAATGTATTACTTCGCGTGCTTGGCGTCTTGGCGCGATAAATTTTCTCAAAGTGGTTCTGTTGAACATTGGTAAGAATGCTAATGACGGTTAGAATTCTGATCGCCGACGATCACAAGATACTACGTGAAGGCCTGAGATCTCTCCTCGAGAAGCAATCCACGTTCGGGGTTGTTGCGGAAGCGGAAGACGGGTTGACTGCCTTCGAGGGCGTGAAAAAGCACAAGCCTGATATTGCGATTCTGGATATCGGCATGCCGGGTCTCAATGGGATCGAAGTGACTAGGAAAATCCGCTCCGAGATGGCAGAGACGAAAGTGATTGCGTTATCGATGCACGCGGATCGCCGTTTCGTCATGGGTGTCTTGGAAGCGGGAGCAAACGGTTACTTGCTTAAAGATTCGGCGTTTGAGGAGTTAGTAATCGCCGTAACGGCGGTCGCTAAGGGGAAAATGTACCTGAGTCCTTCGATTGCCGAGACTGTTATCAAAAGCACTCTCGAAAAGTCAGATCCAAAGAGACAGGGCTCAAGCGTGCTGCTGAGTGGACGGGAGCGCGAGGTTCTCCAAATGATCGCGGAGGGAAAATCGACCAAGGAAATCGCGTTTAAGCTATTTGTGAGCACCAAGACGGTGGAAACCCATCGCAAGCAGATCATGGACAAACTTAATATCCGCACGGTTGCCGGTCTTACGAAATACGCCATTCGAGAAGGTCTAACCTCGTTGGGGAGCTAGCGCAATCGGCAAACCCCGCGGCGGGCCGGTTAAAAAAGTTCTTTGGCTTTTGTGTGAACCAGGACTCGGAGATTGCACCGCCGAGGCGCGGAGGGCACAGAGAAAATCGCATAAAAATAGCACCTTGAACAAGCCCTCCGTAAAGTCGTGTATTGCTTTAACTCAAATTTTCACAGCTCGCGCGAATTTTCCGTTGATCTGGAATGCTCGAACACGGGAATTGACTCCCGCCAACGCGCAAAGTACGCCAAGTTCGGAATCGAAAGATTGATAATTTTACAAACCATCCTGTTCATTTTTTCCGACCTTTGCGGCCTTGGCGTCTTTGCGGGAGATATTCCCAGTTTCGGTTGCGGCTTTGCCGCGATAGGTTTCCTGTGGTGAATACTTCTTCACCGGAAACCCAGAAGAATGATTAAGGCTCTTCCGAATTTACTGTGAAAGGCTATTCCTGTGCGATGAGAGTTATGCTCTCGCCATAGAAAAAAAACGCCAATTCTATCTCTGGTCGGCGGCAGAGATGACGGTCCGATCAATGGCTTCGAGCAATTTTTCGACCGGTGGCCGGTCCGCAGGGTTTTGACTGCGATGGGCGAAGAGGATGTTACCTTCGCGATCGACTAAGAAGTCGCCCCCCGCCTGATAGTAGTCATCTTTGCCGTAGCTCTGGAATTTCTTGCCTTCGCGCAACAGCCTGAAGTAGAGCCTCAGTGTCGACGGCGAAAAAACCCGGAACCAAGATAAGCGTTTTAAAGCAAAGGCTTGATAGGCGATTCGCTTCGGATCGGCGAGCATGACAAAGGGCCAGTGATGATGTTCCTGGTAAGGCGCCAACCGCTCCGGCTCGGCAAACGATATGACGACGATCGTCACCCCCCGCCGATCGAATACATCTACGAGCCGGACCCGGCGACGATCCTGGCCCGTCTTCTGCCGCGCCACCTCGAGT
>JAHKKJ010000520.1 GCA_020027655.1 Deltaproteobacteria bacterium
GCCGCGCAACGCCGCACGCGCCGTTGAGCCGATGGCCGTGTAACAATCCAGGTCGCCCGATAGTAACGCGCCGATTCCCGCTCTAGGTTCGAGCACCAACACCCGCGCATCGTAGCCATAGTTTTCGAAGATTCCGAGTTGCTTGGCCACGTATATGGCTGTCATGCTCACGGAATGATTTGCCAGAGCTATATGAAGCGGTCTGAGTTTGGGCTTTTGCTGGGCTAGCGTCAGCCCTGGAAAGACGAAGATCGACGTCAGACCTAACGATACTCCAACGAGTAACTGTACGAAACGAATTCCCAGCATTGTGAAGACCCTCCTTTTACCAGCGCTCCTTTGGGTTCTCGGCGTCTTGGCGCGAGGGAAATTCCGGAAAATCAAGATTTGTCGCGCAACGACGCAAAGGGCGTCAAGAAAAAGACGTGTCTGATTGCTAGCGCTCTCATACTCGTGTCGATGCGGAGCTGTCAAGAAGAGAATCGGGCTCTCCCCTGAAGACGGGAGGCAAGATCGGAGCGCGATGCACTGATCACTTGTTTTGTACCATCAACGTGCGTTATTGCTTCAATTTACTACGACCCTGAGGAGGTCACCGTGGAAGAGATCCGGATCGTTGACACCACGTTGCGTGACGGTAACACGAGCCTTTGGGCGCACAACATGACAACCGGCATGATGCACCCGGTCTTGCGCCACATGGATCAGGCCGGCTTCGACGCCATGGAATTTTTCGTCAGCGGCCGTTTCAAAAAAGTCGTCCGGGAACAGAAAGACAATCCTTGGGACTGGGTGCGTTACGGCCAAAAGGAAATCAAAAACACCCGGCTCCGCTATCACGGCGGACTCAGCAGCGGTTTTAGCCTGACTCCTGCCTGCATTCCGCGCCTGGTCATAGAGCGCGTCGTTTATTACGGCATCACCCTGACGCGACTCTCCGACCCGTGGAACGATTACGACGAGCTGAAGAATGAGGTCGCCGAGCTGAGAAACCTCGGAATGGAATCGGTGGTCAATCTGATTTATTCCATCTCCCCGCGCCACACGGACGAGTACTACGCGCGCAAAGCCCGCGAAGCGGCCGCCATGAAACCCTATCGCATTTGCTTCAAAGACGTGGGCGGCATGTTAACGCCGGACCGGACACGGACCTTGGTCAAGCTCATCCGGGAAAATGTCGGCGACACCACCCTTGAATTTCACGCGCATTGCAACAATGGACTGGCGCCCTTTAATGTCCTGGAAGCGGTCAAGGAAGGAATCCGGATCGTTCACACCTCCGTGCCGCCTTTGGCGAATGGCTCTGCCCAGCCTTCGGTATTCAATGTCGTCCGGAATCTGCGAGCCCTAGGTTACAAGCCGCTGGTGAATGAAAAAGTCCTTGAACCCGTGGAACAACATTTCCGCTGGATCGCAAAGCAAGAAGGGCTCCCCATCGGCGCGCCGCGCGAATACGACGAGACCTGGTACCACCACCAAGTTCCTGGTGGCATGATTTCCAACTTGCGCCATCAGCTCAAAATGCTCGGCAAAGAAAACCAGATGGAAAAAGTATTGGAAGAGATCGTTCAGGTTCGCTCCGAGCTTGGTTATCCAATCATGGTAACGCCCTTTGCTCAGTTTGTCGGCAGCCAGGCGGCGATCAATATAATGACCGGCGAAAGATACAAGGAAGTTACCGATCAGGTTATTCAATACGCGTTGGGATTGTGGGGCAAAGAGGGCGCCGAATATATGGACCCGCAAGTAAAAGCGAAGATCCTCGATCGGCCTCGCGCACGCGAGCTGGCAAAGTTTGAAGTGCCAGACCTGTCGCTGGAGGAAATCAGAAAACAATACGGCGGCCCGGGGTTATCGGATGAAGAGTTACTGCTTCGGTTCTACGCCGGTCCGGAATTCGTCGACGCGCTGAAACTTGCGCCGCCACGAAAAGAATATTCAATCGACGCCCGCCAGCCGCTCGTCCGGCTCGTCGAAGAGCTCGGCCGCAAGCGAGACTTGGGCCACGTCTATATCCAGAAAGGTGAATTTTCTCTCTCGGTTGGTCGAAGAGCCTAGCAGGGTACTGAAAAATATCGTTCATCCTTCGACAAAGCTCAGACGAACGGAGGAGGAACTAAAATCATTGACGAATTTCCGTTCGTGCTGGCTCTCGAAGCACGAGTTTCCTTTTTTCAACACTCTGCCAGTCGATTCATCTCCCCGGAAAAATGGGACATGAGTTAGCGAGTCCGGTTGTACTCGTAGTCTTCGCGCTCGGGTCTTCCCCCCGCCCGCAGCTCGGGTGGCAGCGGAGAACGAGTGCTGTTCAGTTGTGCATGCACATCCAGAGCTGCCTGGTCGGTCCAACGCTCCAGTAGCGCCAGCTTGTCGGGGTTCACGACGCTCTGAAAAACCTCGAACTGTTCGCAGCCCGGCTCTTTCATTATCTCTGCGCAGCGAGGCTTATACGCCTGGGCCAGCTCGGAGCCCCTTCCCAGCGCTGCAGTGATCGTTACAATGAGTCGAATTGCCATATTGTCTCCTTTATTTGTCAGATTAACCGGCGGCATGTTGCTAATGCAAGCGTTGTTTTGACAAGTGCTTTCGAACTCACCTAAGCCGGGACAAGCGTGACATCCATCTGATAGAACTTAAAAGTATTCTCTTCGCCGGCGCGATCGGCTGCCACGGACTGGTAGCGATCCAGGACATCGTTTATGAACACCGGCCGTTCGGCCTCGGGCAGTAGCCGTGTCCATTCGACAAAGCCCACCGAGCAGAAAGCAAAAAATGCCGCGCGGGAGTGAAAATCCCAGGCCTTGGCTTCCGTGTGGAGGTGAAGCACACGCAGGCCGTTGCGCTGGGCCACGGCTTGGTATTGTTCTGGCGTCAGGTGCAGGTAGGGATCGCGGAACTCCCGAAAATAAGCCACCCATCTCGTCGAAAGGCGGGCCTCTTCGATCACATTTTCGAGACTCTTGCGCTCACCTGCCGGGACAAGGCGGAGCAGTGCGCGACCGTCGGACCTCATCGCCGAGCGTATGGAGCGAAGCGCCGCATCCTGCTCGGGGACCCAGTGTAGCGCATTGAAAGAGATTACGAGATCGAACTCGTTCTTGAAGGGTAGCTGGCGAGCGTCCGCCACTTCGAACCGAAGATTGGGCCGCACCGCGGGACCGAAGTGGCTTGAAGCAAAGGTGATCATGTCCTGCGATGCATCGACACCTAACACTTCACCCCGTGGAACACGAGTAGCGACCTCCGCTGTAATCTTGCCGTCCCCGCAGCCGACGTCCAGGACCCGCTCGGAGCCCTTGAGATCGAGTAGAGCGAGAACTTGCTGGGCCATTGCCTCCTGGAGTCCCGATCGCCGGGAATATTCAGCAGCATCCCATTCGGTCATACGTTGCCTCAGTCCTTTACGCTTGGTGATTACACTCCTGCAAGAGCCGGCCCGCGCGAGCGGCGGGTAGCGCGGGGCTAGCAACCTATCGACTTTGACCGAAGTACAAAGTATGCCCTTGGTCGTCTTTGATGACGAACTCTCTTGTTCCCCAGGCGGTCTCATGCACGTCCTTCACAAGGCGGACCCCATTCTTCCTTAACGCGTCTGCCGCCGCCTTGACATCGTCTGTTTCAAGATAGAGGTGAAAGTGTTCGCCCTTATCCACAAATTCGATAGAGGGGTCCTTCTCGTCTACGAGTTTTAGGTGAAAGAGCTGAATGCCCGCCCGAATACCTGCGTAAAAGTCCTGGTACTGGAACTCGAGGGTTAATCCCACTTTTGTGGTGTAAAAACGTATTGACTCAGCTAAGTCGGTAGTCCGCAGCTGTGAAATTGCGCTTGATATCTGCATCTTCCCTCCGACTGGTTGATAATGCCCGGCACGAGCCGTCGCCTGCCGCGATGCCGATGTTAGGCAACATTCTCAGCCTAGTATAGTGAGTATGTTCCCTTCTGGGTCCTTGAAGTGAGCG
>JAHKKJ010000521.1 GCA_020027655.1 Deltaproteobacteria bacterium
TTTCCAAAGAGGGAAAATGCTGACTTGCTCTCAGGAGTCGAGAGAGAGGTTTTTGAAAGGAAAGAGGTCCGATAGAAGCGTCTCGTAGCTTGCGAGGACTAATTCATGAACGATTGTCGCGCCGCTGTCATTACGTCGCATAACCAACCGCTGGAAATTCAGCGAGTCCGCATCCCCGATCCCCTGGAGCCGGGCGCCCTGTTGGTGAAAATCACCGCCTCCACGCTTTGCGGCACCGACGTGCATCGCTGGCATGGTCCGCTGCCTGACGGTGATACGTTGCCGATCATTACCGGCCATGAGCCCTGCGGCATCGTTGAAGCGATCAACGGCGACCGCACCGATATTTTGGGAAAGCCGGTGAAACCCGGCGATCGGATCGTCTGGAGCTATGTCAGCTGCGGCTCTTGCTACTATTGCAGCGTTGCGCTCCAGCCGTGCATTTGTTCCGGGCGCGCCTCCTGGGGGCACAACCGCAGCGATCAATACCCGTATCTCTTGGGGAGTTGCGCCGAGTACATGTACGTTCCACCTCCCTGTCTTATCATCAAAGTTCCCGAAGAAGTTTCCTCTGCTTCCGCGGCGGCATCCGCCTGCGCATATCGCACTGTGATGCACGGCTTCGATCGTTTGGGCGCCATCAAGAGCCATGAGAGCGTAGTCATCCAGGGGAGCGGGCCGCTGGGTAATTTCGCAACTGCGGTGGCGCGCGACCACGGCGCAAAGAAGGTGATGGTCATCGGCGCGCCAGCCGCGCGATTGGAAGTTACCAAGCGGATGGGCGCGGACGCGGTACTGAATTTAGAGGAGGTCACCGATCCGAAAGACCGGCGCGCATGGGTACGGGACCGCACGGAGGGACGTGGGGCCGACGTGGTGATTCAAGTCGCAAATAACATGGCGGTGCCCGAGGGGCTGACTTTGTTGCGCAAGGGCGGGCGGTATCTGAACATCGGCGCCGGCGGCAACGCCAATATCTCGGTCAAGAGCCTGCCGCAGGAGATGATCTTTCATACGATTCGATCGGCGGAGCCGCGCCACTGGCTGCAAGCGATCGACTTTCTGGCGTCGCGCAAAAAAACTTTTCCCTTCGAGGAAATGATCAGCGCGAGCTATACCCTGGACCAGGTAAACGACGCGATGCAGGCGATGGCGAGCTATCAAGTGGTGAAAGCGGCCATCAAGTTTCAATAGCGAAGCACGGACCGAGTATTGAACTACCCCGCAGGCAGCTGACGGGGTATCAGAACATAGCGATGAGAATTTATCCCAAAGGCGTCACCCCCGAATGTTTTAATCGGGGGGCCAGTTCCGGTCTCGCCTGGATTCCCGATAGAAGCATTCCGGAATGACAGACTCTAAAAGGTCTGGGAATACCTCTTTACGCAGCAAGCTGCGGGGAATCAAACCCGCAGTGATTGAACTCCGGACCAGCGAACCTAAAGTTCGCGCGAGACGCCGGCCTGTTCTCGGGCAGCTGACACGGTCTTGCCGGCCTCGTGAGCTCGACCGTTAGCGAACTTTGCAGCCTCTGAATCGTTCCAACCAAACTCGACGTTGCCGCGCATTCGCGAACCGGCAGCAACGATCAATGTTTTTGCTTTGAGATCCCCAACGACCTGAGCGGACTCCGAAAGCGTGACCTGCCCGCTTGCGACGACGGTTCCTTCGACCTCGCCTTCGATGGTGACGGCCTCGGCGTTGATCTTCACCGTCAGATGGGCACCCTTTTGGACATTCAAGTTACCCTTGATGTGAATATCTCCCTTGAACTTTCCGGCAATGCGCACATCGCCGTCCCCTTCCATCTTACCTTCGATGCTGACCCCGGAACCGAGAACGGATTCATGACGATCTCTTGGCAGACTTTCCCTCCGCGAGGCAACGGGATTTACGGGTGCCGGCGCCGGTTCGGCTTTTTCGGCTTTTTCACTTGGTTCGCTAGGCATCGCCCTTTGCTCGTTCGGCATCGGCCTTTGTTCGTTCTGAGCCGTCTCTTTCCAAAGCGCCATAGAAACCTCCTCTTTTATTGATTTGATGATCCGTCGCTACCAATTAACAACTGAGACTAATTCTACGGGAGCAGAATGGAATGAAATAAAGCAAAGCGGGTGCCACTAGTTCGTTCTCACTGAAAAAGGCAACTTCATGTTTTGGCCGCGCTCCCCATGGACGGCAAGTCCTTTGTCAGCCGACCGGTCTCTCGTTGGCCCCTTCGATAAACCCGGGGCCGGCTCTGAGCGCTGTCGAAGGGTGAACGGAAAGTTTTTCAGTGAGAACTAGTTAGAAGATTGATAGCCTTGCGGACGGCGCGCACCGAAACAGTTGAACTTCGTCGATGCGCGCGCAAAGAATTTTCAGAAGTTATTTACCTGACGACGTGAGCCATGGGGTCGATAAACAAACTGCTGGTTTTTTGACGCTGGTACAAGAACAGACAAATTGTTCAAAATTGTAGTTTTAGGGATAAACTTGTACGGAATTCGATATCTAAAACCGGCGGGCGACTGCCCTAGCCCCGATTATCATGCTCAGAAGGAAACTACGACACGGTGTCGATCGAGGGGTGAGCCTGGAGGAGTGAAGGCTTCCCCTTCGGGATGTTAGATTGCAAATCTCAAATGGCAAATTTGAAATCTGAGATCTGCGATTTGAAATTCCTCGCGTAGCGGGGACAAGGCCCATTGCCTTCGCTCCGGAGGGCTCGCTCCTCGATCGCTGTCACGAGTCAATAATCCGGGCTAGCGTTGGCCTACCGTCCAAGCGTCAGTGCCACGCGAAACCCGTAGTCCGCATATTTGAAACTTGGCGGAAGCGAGCTCCTGGCGGCGCAGCGGCTGAATTTGATCTGGTGGCGCCACGAGCCGCCTCGCGAAACGCGTCGTTGTCCGAAGGCAGGGCCCTGGGGATTTCGCTCCGGCGAATAGTGATAGTAATGGGCATCGTAATAGTCGCCGCACCATTCATGAACGCCTTCGCTCATGTCGTAAAGTCCGAAGTCGTTGGGCACATTGGCGCCTACTTTCTGCGGCCCGCCGGTTCTCAGATCACAGCCGGCATAGGGTCGCTCCCAGGGCGGCTCGTCGCCCCACGGATAGAGCGCGCCTGCAAGCTGGCTTCGCGCCGCTCGCTCCCACTCCGCCTCGCTGGGCAGGCGGAACTCTTTGCCCATTCGTCGGCTCAACCACTTACAGTACGCGTTCGCTTCGTCCCAGTTGACGCCCACCACCGGCTGCTCGGGTTCGGAAAACATCGCATCGGACCAGAAAGGCGGAGCCGGCACTTGTTCCGCTTCGACAAAAATTCTGTACGCTCTGTTAGTGACCGGAAATTTTCCGAGGCCGAAGCTGTCCACCCAGACACGGTGGCGCGGCATCTCGTTTTCCGGGCCGCTTTCGCTTCCCATCAAAAAAAAACCTTCGGGGATGACGACAATATCGGGCACTGGCTCTGGGATCATGACAAAAAGTTAAAGCGGCAAAAGGAAATATGTCAAGTAGGTGATCCTAAGACACAAGGATGTGCAAGGTTCAAAGTTCCAGGTTCAACGTTTCAACTTGTTTAAGCACCTTGAACATTGACCTTTGAACCTTGAACTCTCCGCCAGTGTCACGAGCGCATAATCCCGGCTAGTGACCTGGCGCTTCGATCCGCCGCTGCTCGATCGAGTAGCGCACAAGAGCGGCGTAGCGGTAAACCACGTGAGCGAACTTGCCATACGGCAAGGTAATAAACAGGCCGGCAACCACTGCCAAGTGTATGACCAAAAGGATTCCCATTGCCGCGGTATCGCGCAGAGCGAGTAAAAGCATGCCGGTCAAACTGGTTAGAAATAACAGCACCAAAAAAGCTACGTCCATGCTCATCATCTGTGTCGCGGCAGGATCGCGGTCGCTTTTCCATTTCAAAAAGAGTAGACCGCTGGTGCCGATCAGCAGCCCGACCCCGCCTACCAGCTAAGAAGCGGATACGGTGCCTGCCAGCCCAGGAAGTGATCGTAGAACGCTGCCACACTGGTGGACGCGAAGTCGAGCAAGAAACCGTAGAAGACGAGGTGATGAAACCAGCGCCTCGATTGAGAGAAGCTCGCGGCCGGATAGTTGCAGCCGGCGCCGCCGCCCTTCATATAACTGAGGCCGAAGGCATCCTGCGTCGCGCGCCAGAAAGCTTTCAGGTCAATCACGTCGGACAAAGCGCCGCCGGTCTCGCGCCAGAAGCGCACCGCGCCAATCACAAAAACCACTAAACCATAGAGCGCGATAACAAGCGGCGGGATGGTCATAGCGGCATAGGGAACCACCCGGTAGAAAGCTCCCTCTCCGAGGTGGATCGCGAACAGAACATCACGCCCAATAAATCCGAGCACCAGGACAAAAATAGTCACGAGGCTAGCGCCGGTGATCAGAGCGACGGCCAGTGCGTTCCGCTTGAACAAACCGGAGAGCATGGCCGGCCAAGTGAATTCGCGGTAAGTCTCCGCACGTAGCTCGGACAGTAGCTTAGGGACGTTCATCGCGAATTCGTGAGGCGGCGCATACTGGCAGGCGTAGTAGCAATCGCGGCAATCGAAGCAGAGGTTGGCGAGGTAAACCAGATCGCCTTTGGTAAATGTCCGCCGCAGCTCCATCGCCGGAAAAACCGCGCAGTATCCTTCGCAGTAACGGCAGGCATTGCAGATCGTCATCTGCCGCTCGCCTTCTTTAACCAGCTCAGGCAGTGGCACGGCGCGCCGCCTCCCGCCCGGCAATCCGGCCGAAGACGGAGCCGATGGTCAGTCCGAATCCAGCCAGATAGCCTTTCCCGAGGATGTTGCCGGCCATCACTTCGCCCGCTGCGAAAATATTTTTTGCCGGCCGCTCGTCTTGCATGATCACGCGCGCCTGCTCGTCCACCGTAACGCCGAGATAAGTAAACGTAATGCCGGGGCGCAAAGGGTAGCCGTAGTAAGGCGGCGTATCGATCGGCCGCGCCCAATGGCTTTTCGGCGGATCGAGTCCTTCGGCCCGGCAGCTGTCCAGTGAACCCGGATCGAATGTGCCTGGCCGCACCGCGCGGTTAAACCCTTCTACCGCCGCCACCAGCGCCGCTGGGTTTAGACCTAAGGCGGTTGCCAGCTCGGCAACGGAGCCCTTTCAAACCGCAGCACACCCACTCAAGCGGGCACTGACACCGACTGGGTCAGCATCGTCGC